>NZ_CP115607.1:1500000-1608381 GCF_027797205.1 Campylobacter sp. VBCF_01 NA2 | reverse complement strand
AATTCTCATCTCAAACTGCTCTCTCGAATCTTTGTTAATGTGTGGAGATTTCAAGACTGTGTAGCGTTTGATCTTCGTAGGCATTGGAACTGGACCTCTCACATCGGCGCCTGTTCTCTTGACGGCTTCTACAATTGCCGCAACTGTGCGATCTAAAACCCTATGGTCATAAGCTTTTAACTTTAACCTGATTTTTTGCATCTGCTTTCCTTAAAAAGAACTTGTCACAACGCGTGACCTTTTGCCTTAAAAACAAAAGACTGGGATTATATGAAAAAGGCAAAATTTTGTCAAGAAATTCGGTGAATTTTATAGAATTTTTTCCTTTTAATAAGGAAATATTCTGAAATTTAGAGCAAAATTTTTGAAATTTTAAAATTTTGTAAATTTTGCTGAATTTATTTCCTTTTAATAAGGAAAATTTTAAAATGCGTTTTATGCAAAATTTAGAATATTTTTATGACAATCCGCCAGAAGAGGCGAAATTTATAGCTAGAAAAACCTCCATTGATACGCCCAAAACTATACTTTATGGCGCGCTAGGTGCGGGAAAAAGCTTGATTTTGTTTGATTATATTTCAAATTTCAAAAAGGGCGAGTTTTTGTATATAAATTTCGCAGATTTGCGTTATGAAATTTCAAATTTAAGCGATGAATTTGATAAAATTTTTAAATTTTTAGAGCAAAATTCGCAGATTATCGCGCTTTTTTTGGATAATTTAGATGAAATTTCGCCGAGTGAAATTTCGCATTTGCAAAATTTACTAAACTCTGGCGCCTCGCAAAATTTGCAAAGCATTATCATCTCCACGCGCAAAAGTAGCTTTGAGCTAAAAAATTTTGCAAAGCTAAAAATTACGCCACTTTGTTTTGAGGAATTTATCGCTTTTGATAAACGACACAGCGAGATAAACGCCATTATTTCGGCATTTTTCTCGCAAGGCGGTAGCGTGGGTGGTTCGCTTTTGCACTCAGCAGGGAGCATAAATTCCGAGCAAAATGCGCTAAAATCGGCTCTAAGCGCAAACGAGATTAAAATTTTAAAAGAGTGCGCTACTTTCGTCGCAGCGTCATTTAGCACGAATAAAATTTATACAAATTTAAAGGAAAAAATCCGCATTTCAAAGGACAGCGTCTATGCCGCCATAGCGAAATTTGACGATGAAAATTTCATAAATTTTATCCCAAAATTTGGCGATGAAAAAGCGGCGAAAAAGATGTTCTTTTCGAATTTCAATCTCAAAGAAATTCTCGGTTTCAAAAAGGATTTTGTGAAAAAATTTTTAAACGCCGTGTATTGCGAGCTGGCAAATTTGGGCGCGCCCATTTATTACACCAAGGATTTGGATTTTTACCTGCCAAGCAGAAATTTAGGGGTTTTGGTCGTGCCATTTAGCGCGAGCGAGATTGTGTTTTTGAGATTTAAAAAGCTGATTTTGGAGCTAAAACGGCTCAAAATCACACGCCTTGCCGTGATCTCTATGGCAAATACAGGCGCGCTTGAAATCGAGGGGATAAAGTGCGAAGTCGTGCCGTTTCACAGCTTCGCACTTGGGTTGTGATTATCGAGTAATAATTTTGCCCTTAGTTTGTGCGCCCTTAATATCGATAACTTTGCCACTATTTCGTGCAAAATCCCTACATTTTTCATCAGTTTTATTCATTTTTATTTCAAGTTCGCTTTTGTTGTTTACATCAAAATCAACGCAAACTACGCCATCTACCTTAATCGGCAACACGATTTTTGTCATATTTTGCGCCATCTCATCGAATTGTCCGTTTTCTAAAAAATACTTGTAAAAATGGTTAATCGCTGACACAAAATCATTTTTCGCATCACCTATTTGCGAAGCTTGCATTACAATAAAAACAAAGCACAAAATCAAAAATTTTTTCATTTTTAATCCTTAAAATAAAGTCCGTGATTATACAACTTTTAAATTTTATTTTGAAATTTTGCTTACGCAACCTTGTAATACTGCGCCGAAATTTTACCTTTTATTATAAATGCAAAATTTTGCATTTAAATGTCATTGCGAGGAGGATAAAAAAGCGTCAAGACGCTTTTTTGCGACGAAGCAATCTACAAAGTCAAAATTAATGATAAGGCAAATGGCAAAATTTTTGAATTTCATGGGTTTTTGTAATTTCAAAATTCTGCCATTTTTGCGGTTGGTAATTTATGCTTTGTAGATTGCCACGCTCGTTTCACTCGCTCGCAATGACAGATTATACAAATTTCGTTCGCTAATGTCATTGCGAGGAGCTGTGAAACAGCGACGAAGCAATCCACAAAGTCAAAATAAACAATATGGTAAATGGCAAAATTTTTGAATTTCATGCGTTTTTAGAATTTCAAAATTTTGCCATTTTTGTGGCTGGTAATTTAGGCTTTGTAGATTGCCACGGAATTTTGCTGGCGCAAAATCCCTCGCAATGACACTTAAAAGCGAAATATAAATTTCCCTAAACCACTTCGACAATGGTGCAAATTTACTTCGATTTGTCATCACAAGGCGCAGGTTTCACGCACAACCAGCTATGTTTTCGCGCCAAATTCTACTATTTCGCCCCTGCTTTGGCCTCATCTGCCTTTTTTTGACGCCTTATTTCTTTATCGCACTCGCCCAGTTTCCCTAAGGCTTCCACGAAATTATCGTGAAACTCACTCTCGCTAGATTTGCTTTCTAGCAGCGCAAACGCCTTATCTGCCTGCTCAAATTTAGCTTTTATCTCCGGCGTGATTTGCACTCCATTAGTGATTTTGTTGATATCAGAAAATATCTCGCCCCGCTTCGCCCGGATTCTTAGCTCCTCTTTTTCTATGCTAGCATACACACTAAACATACTTGCGCTCCCTCTGCTACTATCTTTGAAAGATCTTTGGCGCAAAATATCCATAGTGCGTATCCTCATGGCGCTTTTGCACGCATACACGCCCGCTTTGCTACCTTCTTTTATATATGGTGGCTCGTTTAGTCCGTTTTCGTTCATGATAAAGACCGCGCACTCGTTATCGCCGCCACAGCCCGCAAGCCCCATAGCCACGCAAACTGCAAAGCCAAATTTAAGAAATTTTTTCATTTTAATCCTTGATAAATTTATGAAATTTTGAAATTTTAGCCCAAATTTAATAAACAGAAATTTCGACCAAATTTCCGTCTGGATCGTATAAATACACGCTTTTCATCTTGCCAAGCGCGCCGGTTCGTTCCACAGGTCCTAACTCGATCACAGCGCCACGAGAGGTGATTTCGCGCGCGATTTCATCGATGTCGCCCTGAGCGATTAGGCAAAAATCAGCCGAGCCGTAGGTTTGATTTTTCGCTACGGGTAGAAATTCGGCTAGTTTTTGGTGGATATTGATTTTAGAATCTCCGAATTTAACCGCCATTTTGGCGCCGTTTTGCACGATTTCAAGGCCTAAAATTTCGCCGTAAAATTTCAGCGTCGCCTCTAAATTTGCGCTTAAAATCACAAAGTGATCGATATTTTTGATTTTCACAATCTCCCCTTACGCGATAAAATCGCCGTCGAAAAGGTGTCTGACATCGCCTGATATGCACGCAGTCTCGCCACGCATTTTTACGCCGATTTTTTCGCCACTCACGCACGCCATATTTGCGTTTTCGCTCAGATTATAGTGCGCTCTGCCCGCGATATATGCACTAGCTATGCCAGTTCCGCATGATAGCACCTCTTTTTTCGCGCCGTGTGCGTATGTGCGCACCCTAACCCCCGTGTTACTCATCTCAGCATAACTTACATTGGCATTAAATTTCTCGCTAAACTCGGTAGCTAGGGTGTGGTTGTATGCGCTCAAATCTTTGACAAAGGTTACGACATTTGGCATACCGACCTCGTATAAATACCACATGTGGCCATTGCTCATAAATCCCTCGCCAAGGCGATTGACATTATCAAACTCGACCTCGACATTTGCTGTGATTGCGCGGTTTGAGCCCATGCCATAAATTTGACCAAAATTCGAATCTCGTTTTTTTGTGCCAAAACTCACGCTTCTGCCTGTGTCAAATCCGCGAATTTCGCCGTTTATTACATTGGCGTCGTTTTTGAATTTCACATTTTTGCCAGCCAAAAATCGCTCATAAGCATACATACACACGACCATTGCGGCGTTTGCGCTTATCGGGCTTCTAGTGCCGTCTGGGTTGTAATATTCCACAATGATATTATTGTCTTTACTTCCAGGGGTTTTTTGGTTGCTTAACGAAATAAATCCATTCGCCCCGATACCCTCTGCGCGGTTGCAAAGCACCCTAGCTAGACTGCCACGCTCGGCACTTTGTGAAAACTCAACTACTACAAAATCATTTCCGCATGCGTTATACTTTGAAAAATTCAATTTATCTCCTTTAAAAATTTTTTCACATTTTTTTCAAGTGTTATTTTATCGCTAACATTTTCTATAACAAAATTTGCGTTTGCACGCTTAAATTCGATATCTGCTTGCAAACTAACTCTAAGCTCGGCTTGCTCACGCGTTAGTGCGTTTCGCTCCATAATGCGCTCTATAAGCAAGTCGTGCGGGGCATATACGACTATGATTTTGTCGAATTCATCGTATTTTTGGCGCTCGAAATACAGCGGAATATCGGCAAAAAACGGCTTATTTAGGTGTTCTAAAATTTCAGATTGTCTTAGAATTTCATCTTTGATTTTTGGGTGCAAGATTGCTTCTAGTTTGACAAGCTCTGCCTTGTCGTTAAAGACCAAATCGCCTAGCTTTTTCCTGCGGATTCGCACGGATTTGCCGTCTTTTATAATGTATTCATTGCCAAAAATTTTTGAAATATCTATCCAGGATTTGTCCAGTAGCTGGTGCGAGATTTCGTCTGCGTCGATGATTTGATAGCCCAAATCACGCAAAATTTTACTAACGCTAGATTTGCCAGATCCTATCGAGCCTGTGATTACATAACCATTTTTATATGCCATTTCACACCCCTTTATAGCGTTTTTATGCAATTTTAGCTAAAATAATTTAATTTTCTAATAAATCCAAAAAAAGGAAAAACCGTGATTAGCTACAAAGAAGCAGGTGTCGATATCGACGCAGGAAATGAGTTTGTGCAAAGTATAAAACCCCTAGTCAAATCCACAATGACCCCAGGCGTGATTGGCGGAATTGGCTCATTTAGCGGTGCGTTCGCGCTACCAAGCGGGTATAAAAAACCAGCGATTTTGGGCGCGACAGATGGCGTAGGCACCAAACTTCGCCTAGCAATCGACACAGACAAGCTTGACGGCGTGGGTATCGATCTAGTCGCAATGTGTGTCAATGACCTCATCTGCAACTTCGCTACACCGCTATTTTTCCTAGATTATTACGCTACAGCAAAACTAGAAATCGCAAGCGCAAAACGCGTAGTAGCAGGTATCGCCGAGGGCTGCAAAATGGCGCAGTGCGCGCTAATCGGCGGCGAGACAGCCGAAATGCCGTCGATGTATGAGGGCAAAGATTTCGATTTGGCTGGTTTTGCCGTAGGAATCGCCGAGCAAGACGAGATAGATCGCACGAAATTTGTAGAGCGTGGCGATGTTTTGATTGCTTTGCCAAGTAGCGGTTTGCACTCAAACGGCTTTTCACTAGCGCGTAGAGTAGTTTCTGAGCTAGGGTTGAAATTTGACGAGAAAATCGGCGAAAAAACTCTAATCGACACGCTTTTGGAGCCGACTAGAATTTATGTAAAAGAGTTTTTGGCACTGAAAGATAAAATTCACGCCTGCGCGCATATCACGGGTGGTGGTTTAGTAGAAAATCTGCCTCGTGTATTCCCTGCTGGGCTTGGCGCGAAAATCGAGAAAAACGCAATCAAAACGCCTGAGATTTTTAAAATTTTAGCCAAAAAGGTCGAAGCTAGCGAAATGGAGCGCACATTTAATAACGGCGTGGGTTTGGTGTTAGTCACACCGAAGGCTAACGCTGATTTTGTGTTAGCTAACACTGACGGATATGTTATCGGCGAAGTGTGCGAGGGAAATGGCGTAATAATGGCGTAAATCACGCGCTAACAAAGGCTAACAAATTTATGAAAAATTTTGTTTTTTGTTTGGTTTTGTGTGTTAGTGCGTTTGCTAACACACAAATTTCAGGGCTCGAAAAAGAGTGCGAGGGTGGAAATTTAGATAAATGCTTTGAGTTGGCGACAAATTTAGAAAATAGTTGCGATAAAACCAAAAATTTTGAAGTTGGCGCAAAAGCCATAAAATACTATGAAAAAATATGTAATTCCAACGAAGCCCATATTTATACTGCTTGTATAAGACTAGCCAGCATTTACAACCGCGGTAATTGCGCACAGGAAAATTCGCCAAAAACACTAAAATATCTAAAACTAAGTTGCGACAAAGAGCATGCCGATAATGCTTGCAGTGTTTATCAAAGAGGTTTGGCATCAGTCGAACATTTCAGAAGCAGGTGTAAAAACGGCGAACAAAGCGCCTGCGAATGGTTAAAATCTGAGGGATATTAAATTAAATTTTGGCGAAATTTTAAAATTCCGCCAAATTTCAGACTATTTTGCTAGATCAAAAATCTCTTTCACAGCTTTTGCGTCGTATTGTGGTAAGCCCCATTTTGGTGCGTCTCGCACGATGATTTCCATGACTTCGCCCACATTGGCTTCACCAATTTTTACCCCGCCAAGCGTAGTCGGGGTGCCGATTTTATCAAACCACGCTTTAAGCGCGTTAATTCCAGCCTCTGCGCTGTCAAGCCCAAAAATTTCTTTGGCAAAACGCGCGAATTTGGCTTCATTATTTTTCTTATACCATTTCATCCATGCTGGCATTATCACGCTTAGCCCCGCTCCGTGCGCACAATCGACCACCGCGCTCATTGCGTGTTCTAGCATGTGATTTGGGTAGCTATAACCGCTCACGCCCACATAAGTTAGCCCATTTAGCGCCATTGTCGCAGCCCACGCGAAATCGCCCCTAGCCTCGTAATCATCAGGGTTTTTAAGCAAAATTTCAGTTGTTTTCATAACGGTTTTGATGTTTGCTTCGATATACATATCGATGATTTCAGGGTGTTTTGTGGCTGTGAAATAGCCCTCGATCGAGTGCGCGATGATATCGCTAGCCGAATACACCAAATACTCAGGCGTTACGGTAGCTTGAAGCTCTGGGTTTATAACTGAAACTTTTGGGAACAAAGCTGGGCCATCTATGCCAAATTTTTGCTTTGTCGCTTCGTTTGTGACTACGCCGCCTCTATTCATCTCAGAACCAGTCGCGGCAAGTGTGATAATGTCAAAAATCATAAGTGCTTTTTGAACCTCTTTTGCGAAGAAAAAGTCCCACACATCGCCCTCATAGCACGCTCCTGCCGCGATTGCCTTACAGCTATCTAGCACGCTTCCGCCACCAATTGCTAGCACGCTATCTGCACCGAATTCTTTCGCGATTTTCACGCCCTCATGGACTTTGCTAAGCACTGGATTGCTTTTGACCCCGCCAAGCTCGGCGTATTCTATGCCGTGCGCTTTGAGCGAATTTACGGCTGTATCAAAAAGCCCAGATTTTTTCACTCTATCGCTTCCATAGACGACAAGCGCCTTTTTCACGCCGTATTTCGCCATATACTCGCCGATATTTTTCTCTTTACCCTTGCCGAATTCGACCTGCACAGGGTTTTTAAAACTGAAATTTTCCATAATTCTCCTTTAAAAAATTTCGCACATTATAACCGAATTTACAAAATTCTTATAGACAAATTTTACAAATTTATTGCCTAATTCTGCAAAATTTAAAATTCTTTGCTAAAATAAATCAAAATTTCAAAAGGGGTAAAAATGAAAGATAAAAACAAAATTTTAGATGAAATCGCAAATTTTATTGATAAAAATTATCCAAATTACGGCATTATAGATACACAAATCGAGCAGATTAAATTTTACCGCGCAGACGAAATTACCGAGTTTCGCAGCGGAATTTACAAGCCTAGTATCTGTATCGCTCTACGCGGAAACAAGCTAGTGAAATTTAACGGCAAAGAGTATTTTTATAACAAAGACCAATTCATGCTCACCCCTACTCACATACCAATTTCGGGCAGGGTTACGCAATGCCCACTTTTGTCAATTATTGTCGAATTTAAAGTCGATGATTTGGCAGAGGCGATCAAAAACATAAATTTCACTCCGTCGAAAAAAAAGCTAAAAGAGAGCCTGTATGTGAGCAAAATCGGCTTCGATTTGGCTGATTCTATCGCTAGGCTGGTGCATTTGCTAGAACGAGGTGGCGCGCACAGCGAGTATTTGGTAAATCTATCGGTAAAAGAGGTTTTGTATTCGCTGATGAGTGGCGATGAGGGGGCTGCGAATTTCTTATACAAATTTATCCTAAACGGCACCATGCAAAACCAAATCGCACACGCTATCAGCGAGATTTCAGCGCATTTTAATGAAGCGATAAATATGAGCGATTTGGCTGAAAAAATCGGCATTAGCGTTTCGTCTTTTTACCACAATTTCAAAAAATTTACCGCCCTTTCGCCGCTAGAATTTCAAAAGCGAATTAGGCTAGAAGAGGCGAAATTTATGCTGCTAAATACCACGACTTCGGTCTCGCAAGTGGCATTTGATGTGGGCTATGAGAGCACAAGTCAGTTTAGCAGAGAATACGCGCGCATGTATGGACTGCCCCCAAAAGCGCATATCCAAACGCTAAAAGAATTGACGCTAAGCTAAAATCGGTGTAATTTAAAATCGTATAAAAAAATGGTGTCAAGAGAGAGACTTGAACTCTCGACCTCCGGCTTATGAGACCAGCGCTCTAACCAGCTGAGCTACCTTGACACATTGTAGGAAAAATGGAGTTTATCCAAATTTTACTTATATAAAATTTAAAAAGCGCAAAATTTTAAATATAATTTATGCTAAAATAGCAAAATTTCATTTTCAAAGGGAAAATATGGGCGTTTTAACTATCTTTTTAACCATAATTGCAGTTTTAATTTTTGCCGTTATTGGCATTTATAACTCATTAATCGCCAAACGAAATCAGGTCTCGAATATCGCTTCTAGCGTCGATACACAGCTTAAAAAACGCTACGATTTGATCCCAAATTTACTCGCCTCTGTCAAAGCCTACCTAACGCACGAACGCGAAGTATTGAGCAAAATCACGGCTTTGCGAAGCGAAGCGATGAGCGCCACAAACGACGCGCAAAAATTCGCCCTAAACGCCGAACTCTCGCGCACTCTTGGCTCGCTAAAAATCGCTGTGGAAAACTACCCAGAGCTAAAAGCCAACGAAAATGTCCTTCATCTCCAAGCCACGCTAAGCGAAGTCGAAGAGCAAATCAGCGCAGCTAGACGCGCTTACAACGGCGCAGTTATGGTGTATAACAACGCATGCGAAATGTTTCCCACAAACCTCATCGCTAGCTTTTTTCACTTCAAAAAAAGCGAATTTTTCGCCGCCGATGATAGCGAAAAACGCGCGCCAAATTTATCAGAAATGCTAAAATAATGGAAAAAATTTTAAAATTTAAAAACGAAGAAATTATCCAAAATTTGGAAATTTTAGAAAAAAAGCGCGCAAAAATCGCCAAAAATTTACGCATTTTAAAGGTCGCTTCCTTTGCTCTGATTTTCGTCCTGCTTCCCATTTTGCTACGATTTGTGCCTGATTTGCTCATTTCTAGCATAATTTGCGTTTTTGCCTCGCTTATGTTTTTTAGTATTTCGCACGCTAGGCTTATAACGCCCTTTAACGCGCGTTTTAAGGACGAAATCCTAAGCCTAATCGCCAAAGACGAAAATTTAAGCTACGAGCGCAAGAGATTTTTCGAATTCGCCGAATTTAACGCGCCCGGGTTTTATGAAAGCGGTTTTAGCGTGTATAGAGGCGATGATTTTTTCGCCGGGGAAATCGAGGGCGTGAAGGCGCAGTTTTGCGATATTTACCTCGCCAAACAAACACAAACACACACTAACCAAAAACAAACGCCCAAACTAACAACCCTGTTTTATGGCATAACGCTTATAGCCGAATTTAACCAAAATTTCGCCTCCACGCTCCATGTCATCGACACTAACGCCAGAGCTAACTCACACCTAAAACGCGTTAGTATGGATAACGCTGAGTTTGAGCAGTATTTCCGCACATACTCAAATGATCCTATCAGCGCGCATTACATACTAACGCCCAAATTTATGGAGCAGCTAATCGCACTTAGGGATTATTTCAAAGCCCCGCTTAGCCTAGCGTGCGAGGGAGGCAAAATTTGGCTATATATCGCGCTTGGTAAAAACAGCTTCGAGCCAAATATTTCATACCCGCTCCTTGGCGAAAACTCCCCAGCCGTCACGCTAAAAAAGGAGTTGGAAAAATTTAAAATTTTGGCTAAAATTTTGAAAAATAATCAAAAAGCATTTGTGGAGAAAATATGAGTATAGTATCGTTTGAGCTGAAAAAAAAGACGATTTTAGAAAATGAAGCGAGCGCGAAAAAACGGCTAATTATCGTCGTTTGCATGGTTTGTGCGCTGGCGTTTTTGATTTTAAGTGGCGGATATTCGCTGAAATTTAAAATCATTTTGGGCTGTTTGATTGGGATTTGCGGGATTTTGGCGCACTCGTATTTTGACAAAAACCAAAAACAGCACTTCTCAGCTCTGCTCGACAAGGCGTTTGATAATGAAATTTTGCTTTGGATCGCCAAGGAAACTGGGCTTACTTTTAAGCCCTTTGGCGCATTTTTTTTAGAGGATTTAAGCTCGCTTCCGATTAAAAAAGACGCTAACACATGCGTTTGCAAACGATCACTAGTAGGCAAAATAGGTGAAATCGAGGCTAAATTTGGCGATGCTGCGCTAACGCGCACTAACAAACGAAAAAAAAGTTTGTTAGGGCTCGATAAATTCGAGTGGGGGCGCATAAATGACGGCAAAATTTACACTGGATTTATAGCGAAATTTGACTATCCGCTCGCCTTTGCTAGCGATTTTTCGGCAATTGGCAAGGGTGAGTTTATGCTCCAAACCCCGCACCTCAAACTCCAAAAGGCAAATATCGCCAAGTCCGATATTTTCGACATTTACGCTGGCGAGAATTTTGACAGCGAGGTTTTAAAAGACGGCAAAATCCTAACCACACTCGAACTCATCAGCATTAGCCTAAACTCCCCAGTGCAAATGCACGCTGTGAGCAACTCCGTATTTATCGCGGTTTCGAACGACACGCTCTTTACTCGCATAGACACGAACCAAAACGCAAATGTGATTTTAAGCATAAATATGATGATAGAAATCGCGCGAAATCTCGCTCCCTTCGCCACTAGCGAAATCAAAGCAAGCGAAGAGCCAAAGATTACGGCTTTGCTAAACGAAATGCGCTCTTAGCGAAATTTAGCTTTTAAATTTAGGGTAAATTCGAGCGCCGAAATTTAGCCTTCTAATTTCACGGCGAATTCGCCAAATTCAGCTTTTGTCGCGGTCGCTAAATCGTTTGGATTTAGCCAAATTTGTTTGCCCCGCACTCCTGCGCTAACGCAAATTTGCGTTTGTGTTAGTGCGCGTGAGTCGATAAATGTGCGAAAGTGCTTTTTCATGCCAAGCGGCGAACAACCGCCCCTAACATAACCTGTGATTTTTGTTAGCTCTTTTAAGTTCATTAGTTCGGCGCGTTTGACTTTCGCAATTCTAGCTAACGCCTTTAAATCAAGGTTTAAATCGCCTTGCAAACACGCCGTGATATATTCATTTCCGCACTCGCAAACTATCGTTTTATAGACCTGCTCGATAGGCTTTTGGCACGAATTTGCCACATGCACAGCGTCAAGGTTGTTTTCATCTACTTCGTATTCTAAAATTTCATACTGAATTTTAAGCCCGTCAAGTATGCGACAAGCGTTTGTTTTTTCGATTTTTTTGGACATTTCTAAGCCTTAAATTTGTGATTTTCATCGATTTTTCTTTGCTCAAAATTTATATTTGTATTAAATTCTTGTTCTTCATTACTAGAAAAATCGCGAAATTTTATATTTTTGTTTTCAGAAAAAGGCAATAAATTTAAAAATTTACTATAATTATTTTCGATTGTATAATCCAATTTATCTTTGTTTGAAAAAGGTATTATAAAAGTATATGCAATAGCAGTAAAAGACAGCGTGGCAAACATAAAAGGTAAATCACTATTGTTTTTTCTAATAAAAACAACTATATTAGGCTCTTTTACAACATTGTAAGGATTAAAAATTTCGATTACTTTTGGAAGTTTTTTTGTTTCTTTTTTGCCCATAATCCATTGTATGGTTTCTTGCAAATTATATAAATATTTTTCATCTATTACGCTTATTGCAAATTTACATAATGCTTTATATAAATTTTGCGGCTTTCCATTTCCAAAATGCAAATGTAAATTATTGCCGTCAAAATTATCTTTTACACTAATAAAAATGTTATTATCGCCTTTATTTGATAAATTAAATTCATTATTTTTAATATTTGGTGTTTTATGTTTTTTATTTTCTATTTCATAAAATACTCTAAAAAAATCATTAAATATAATAAAATCTTTTTCTATATTTTTATCAAAAAATTTGTTACACTCATCACACTCATCGTTTATAATTAATTTTTTATTTCCAAGAGCTTCTGATATTGCGTGAGCTTCGGAATTAAAAGTAGTTTCGCCATATTTTTTACCACAAAACCTGCAAACTCTATCTTTTTTTAAGCCATGTCCTATTTTGATTTTTCTATTTTCATTAAAACAAAAAATAATCATATTATAATTTTTTACGATATTTTCGCATTCTTTTGGTATAACTTCACAAGAATTATTATTATTAGCCAAGTTGAGTTCTTTTGTGAGTTCAATTATTTTAGCCGTATCAAATGTATCAAATTCTGTTCTAGAATATACATAAAATAATTCATTTTCTTCTAATTTTTGAAAAATTTGAACCAATTGGTGCAGTCGTGGTATTTGTTCTACATACTTGTCTCTAAAAATGCTTAATTTATTTTTTAATTCCTTACTATATGTCTGTTCTCTAATTAATTCAACAATTCTATTTTCTTTATCTATTTTTAATTCAAAAATTTTGACGAAATCACAAAATGGTTTATCACTGTTGCCATTTATTCCAAATATAAAACTAAATTTAAGCGAGAATATTGCTAATTCCATTATTTATTTTCCAAATATTTTTTTATGCGTTTATATAGCGTATTTTCATCGAATTTATCCTTGTATGATATGTATATAATATCGACACCATTTTCTTTTGATTTTTTTAATTTTTCTTTGTCTCTTTCTATTGTGTTTTTATAGCCCTCTTCTCCGCCGAATAAATTTACAGGCTCATAGTGTTGTTTTCCTTGATATTCTATTGCAAGTTTTTCATTTGGAAAATATATATCGTATCTTTGTCGCCCAAGCCACTCTGGACTAGCTTCTCGTTGAATTTCATATTCTGGAAACAAAAAGTTAATCGTGTAGTAAAGTTGTGTTTGAGAAACCCAACCTTCGCCAATCTTAGGAATACCCAATTCTACTCTAATATTATTTTCTGCTTCTTTATAATCAATATTTTTTTCATATTGCTCACGCATAATATATGGAAGATAATATTTTCCAATTTTGCCACCATATAGATAAAAAATATGGGAAGATGGAATTTTTCTACACATATGACAAATATTATCCATAAAAGTAGTCTTTTGTAAATCATATTTTAAATTTTGTGTAATAGAGCCACCAATAAATTTTTTTTGCATTATTTGTATTGCATTTTTAAAACAAGAACAAATGTATTCTTTTCCACAAATGCAACAATACCACATAGTATATTCTCTAACACAAGATTTAAAAATAGGAAAAATATTTTTATATTCACATAAACAATTTTTAATAATATTTGAATTTATAATAAATTTTTCGCTTGGAATAATAATATTTTGTATTTGCTTTTTATATTTTATTGCTCGTTTTTGAACTATTGGCTCTATTTTATAAGGCATAGGCTCAATATACAAAATTTTTTTATCCTGTTTGACATAAAAACCACTTTTATATTCATTGGGGAAATTTATATCTACTAGGCTATCTATATCTTTTCTTTTAAAAAATATTTTTATGTCATCAATGGGTAAGCCGCCAACCTTTTTTATATCAGCAAATGAAATTTCAGAACTAATATATGTATTAACAACAATATCAAAACAATCTACTTGTTTTTCAATTACTTTTGATATTTTTTTATTAAAAATATTTTGTAATGCTAGTTTAAACGCATCGTCTGAATAAGATGAAATTTGATTTAAAATTTCTTGAAAATCAATTTCTTCAATATCTATAATAATCATTTTACGCTCTTAATAATAAACCTTTTCTTGCTTCAAAAAGTCTCGCAGGTCATCATACTCGCTACTATCCAAATATCGCCATTTGCCCGGCTTCAAAGTTCCCAGCGTAACTCGCCCAAATGCCGTGCGTTTAAGATCCACCACTTCTAGATCAAAATACCCAAAAAACCGCCTTAACTCTCTGTTTTGCCCTTCGTTTATGATAGCTTTGATTTTGGTGTAGCCGCCGCTGCTTGGCATTATGCGATACGCCAAAAACGGCTTAAACTCCATTGATTTGATTTTGCTTTTAGCATGTGCGCCCTTGGTGGCGTCGTCCGCGTAAAAGCCCTCTTTTATCGCCGTTACGACCTCATCAGTTACTTCGCCTTTGACTTTTAGGTAGTATTCCCTTTCGATGTCACTTTTCATCAGAGCCGTGGCGATCGCAGGGGCGTCAGTTAATAGCAAAAGCCCTTCACTAGCAAAATCCAGCCGTCCGATACTAACAAATTTAGAAAATCCGTTTGGCAAGCTGTCATAAATCGTCTTGCGACCGCGGTCGTCTTTTTTGGTGACTAACTCACCCTTTGGTTTGTGATAGACAATTACGCTAAATTCGGTTTTTTTCTTGATTATTCGCCCATTTATGCGAATTTTCTCTTCGCCGCTAACTTCGACAAACTCACTAACAACTCGCCCATTTATGCTAACTTTGCCGTTTTTGATTAGCTCGTCGGCTTCACGGCGCGAATAGCCTGTGTTGTGCGAGATAAATTTATTTAAACGCATTTTTTCCATTTTTACAGCCCTATGTTTTTAAGGTCGTGGATATGCACGGTGCCGATTGGGGTGCCGTTTTCGTCCGTAACGGCAAGAAGCTGAATTTTGAAATTTTCTATCATCTCTAACGCCTTGGAAGCTAAAATTTGCGAATTTTCAATGGTTTTTGGCGATTTTGTGGCAAATTTAATCGCGCTTTCTTCAAGGCTAAAATTCTCGCTCATCAAAGCCCTACGCAAATCTCCGTCGCTTAAAATCGCCGTTAGTTTGCCGTTAGTGTTAGTTAGCAAAACGGTGCCTAGTTTGCCGTGCGTCATCGCATTTATGGCTTCTTTTAGGCTAACACTCTCGCTAACAATCGGCAAATCGTTAGTTCGCATGACATCACTAACTTTTAGATATAGCCGTTTGCCAAGACTTCCGCCCGGGTGGAAGTTTGCGAAATCTTCTTTTTGAAATTTTCGCTCACTCATCAAACACACTGCTAACGCATCACCAAGTGCAAGTGTTAGCGTGGTAGAAACCGTAGGCGCGGCTCCTAACGGACACGCTTCTTTTTCGATTTTTAGGCTGATAAATTCATCGCTTATTCGCCCAAGAGAGCTATTTTTATTACTTGCCATTGCGATGATTTTTACGCCAAATCGCTTAATGTGGGGCAAAATTCGCACCAACTCTTCGCTCTCGCCACTAAAACTAATAGCCAAAACCAAATCATCTTTGCCTACCATGCCAAGATCGCCGTGCAGGGCTTCTGTGGGGTGCATGAAAAAGCTAGGCGTTCCTGTGCTTGCCAAAGTCGCAGCGATTTTCGCGCCGATATGACCACTTTTTCCCACGCCTGTAACGATGAGTTTGCCTTTGCACTCTAAAATCAAATTTACAACTCTTTCGATTTCATCGCCGATAAGCTCTGCGTGGCGTAAAAGCTCGCTACCTTCGAGCCTTAAAACCTCTTTTGCGTTTTCTAAAATGCCCATAAAATGCCCCTTACATTAGGTAAATAACCGGCACGATTGTCGGATATTTTTTCGTTTTTCTAAAAATATGCTTTCGCACGGCTTGGCGGATTTGCGACTCTAACACGCGGTTATCAAGCAAAATTTCGGTTTTCATATTTGCCAAAAACTGCTCGATTAAGCCCTCCATATCCTTGGTAAAGGCAGATGTCTGCGACTCTGCGACAAGCCCGTAGGTAATGACGCGAGATTTGATAAGCTTTTTGGCTGTTTTGTCGATTTGAGCGATGATTACAGCCACGCCAGCGTCGGCCAAATTTTGCCTGTGTTTTACGATTTCATCGGAAATTTGCTTATTGATTTGATTGTCAATGAAAACCTTGCCAGTTTTGACGGTTTTGACTCGTTTTAGGTATTTTTCGCAAATCTCCATTTGATCGCCGTCGTTCATCAAATAGATATTTTTCTCATCAATCCCGCATTCTATCGCAGTTTCGCGGTGTTTGACTATGTGGTTATACTCGCCATGAACAGGCAGGAAAAATTTCGGCTTGATTAGGCGAAGCATTAGTTTTTGCTCCTCTTGGGCAGCGTGTCCGCTGACATGGATTTCGCTGAAATCCTGATACGCCACCTTTGCGCCACTTTTTAGTAAGAAATTTAGCACGGTTGAGACGCTGTTTTCGTTACCAGGGATTGCTTTTGCCGAGATGATGACTTGATCTGTGGGTTTGATTTTTATATATTTATGCTCGTCTGTGGCCATGCGATATAGCGCGCTCATAGTCTCGCCCTGAGAGCCTGTGGTTACGATTAAAACCTCATTGTCAGGGTATTTGCTGACCTCATCTGGATCGATGAAAATTTTACGATCAAGCTCGACATAGCCTAGCTCCATTGCTGTAAATAGGTTTCGCTCCATACTTCGCCCTATCACGCAGACCTTGCGGCCGTATTTCACACCGCGCTCAATCGCCTGATAGACGCGGTGGATATTTGAGCTAAATGTGCTCATAATCACGCGCCCTTTCGAGCTAGCAAAAATGCCGTCAAATGTCCTGCCTACCGAATTTTCGGATTTGGTAATGCCGTCTCTGTGAGAATTCGTGCTATCGCTCATCAGTAGCATTACGCCACGATCGCCATAATGCGCCAAGCGGTTTAAATCGGTCGGATAGCCGTCGATTGGGGTGTGGTCGATTTTAAAATCGCCCGTGTGGATAATCGTGCCAGCCTTTGTTGTAATCGCAAGCGCGCTAGCGTCGATAATCGAGTGTGTTATGTGGATAAATTCGACCTCAAAATCGCCGATTTTGTAAATTTTGCGCTTTTGCACCGGACGGAAATAGCTTCGCTCCGCCTTTAAGCCGTGCTCTTCAAATTTGTTTGAAATCATACCCAAAGGCAACGGCGTAGCGTAGATTGGGAATTGAAATTCCTTGAAAAAATACGGCATTGCGCCAATGTGATCCTCGTGCGCGTGCGTGATGATGATACCTTTGACTTTATCAGCGATCTTGCGAACATAGCTAAAATCAGGGATCAAAATATCCACGCCGGGCATATTATCATCAGGGAAACTCATACCCACATCGACGATAATCGCGCTCGTAGCGGTCTCGAAAATCGTCATATTCGCGCCAATCTCGCCAAGTCCGCCAAGCGGAGTTATGCGGATAGTTTCACTAGAATTCGCATTTTTTAGTGGATAGAGCCTTGCTTCGTGCATGGCCTTATTCGCTGCGATTGCCTCGTCCATAGCCACATGCCACGGCTCGGTACCGGTTAGGCTTTTTGGCATATTTGTTTTGCGTTTGGAGCGTTTTTTCTTTTTGGCGCCCTCCTCTGAATTTGGGCTTTGCGCGGCTGTTTCGCTGGATAGATTTTGCGCTTTTTCGCTTTTTGATTTTTTATTTTTTTTGTTTTCGTTTGCTGGGGTTTTTTGCTCGTCTTTTTGATTTTTGCTCTCATCAAACGATTTTTTTAAATTTTCCCTGTGTCTGCGGCGTCTATTTACCTTTTTTAAGCGCTCAGGGCCTGTAAAATCAGAGTTTTGCGCTTGGTTGTTAGTTTTTTTCTCTTCCATTTTTCACCTTTAATTTTTTAAAAATATCTAAAAATAAGGCGAAATTTAACTCGTGCGGTCTTGTGTTTTCAAAAATTTCTAGTTCTTCGAAAATTTGGGTTATATCTGATTTGGACGCGATTGCGCTTAGATTTTTGGCTAGTGTTTTTCTAGGAGAGGCAAAACACACTCTCAAAAACGCCTCAAATTCACGCTTTTGCTCCACGCTTTGGAAAGGATTGCGCGTCTTTTCTATCCTCATCACGGCTGAAATGACCTTCGGAGCTGGCTCGAAAGCGTGTGGAGGCACCTCGAAAAGATACTGCGCCCCGCCACAAAGGCTAGCCAAAACCGAAATCGCGCCGAATTCCCGCTTCCCAGAAACTGCGCAAAATTTCTGCGCTACCTCTTTTTGCACCATTACGACCAAACCCTCACACAGCGGGTCTTCAATGGCTCGCAGGATTATATTTGTCGCGATATAATACGGCAAATTCGCAACCAAAAAATATGGTTTTTCGCTAAGAGAATTTTCCCAAATTTCCAAAACATCGCCCAAAACCAGCTCCAAATCGCGGTTTTTTATCTCTGTGGCGAAATTTTGGCACAAAATCTGATATAAATCATTATCAATTTCGAAACTTTTTACTTTATAACTCTTTAAAAGATTACGAGTTAAATCACCCAAGCCAGGCCCAATTTCTACGATATTTTCAGCATTTTTGGGAATCGATTGGATAATTTTGTCTAAAATCAAACTATCTTTTAAAAAATTTTGTCCGAATTTTTTCTTTGCAACTATCATCGAGAGATTTTATCCAATTTTTACTTATAAAATGGTTATATAAGCGAAATTTGGCTAAAATTTACAAAAATTTTAAAGGGCAAAATTTTGAAAACATTTGCAAAACGAATAATTCCATGCCTAGATGTGCAAAATGGACGCGTGGTAAAGGGCGTAAATTTCGTAAATTTACGCGACGCAGGCGATCCTGTCGAAATCGCAAAACGCTATAACGACGAGGGTGCGGACGAGCTTTGTTTTTTAGACATTACGGCTAGTTTTGAGAACCGCGACACTATCGTGCATGTGGTCGAAAGCGTGGCAAAACAGCTTTTTATCCCGCTAACCGTAGGTGGCGGAATCCGCAAAATCGACGATATTTCGCGACTTTTGGATGTGGGTTGCGACAAGGTTAGCCTAAACTCATCGGCTATCGCAAACCCAGGTTTAATCGACGAAGCGGCGAAAAAATTCGGCTCTCAATGCGTCGTCGTGGCAATCGATGTCAAACGAACTGGTGAGGGCTACAATGTCTTTGTCAAAGGTGGCAGAGAGGATACTGGCCTGGACGCTTATGCGTGGGCAGAGGAAGTGCAAAACCGCGGTGCGGGGGAGATTTTGCTCACTTCTATGGACTGCGACGGCACCAAAAACGGCTTTGATTTGGAAGTTACGGGCAAAATTAGCAAAATGCTAAAAATCCCCGTCATCGCAAGTGGCGGTGCAGGAAATATGGAGCATATTAAAGAAGCCTTTGAGTGTGGGGCTGACGCGGCACTCGCAGCGAGTATTTTTCACTTCGGCGAGATAAAAATCAAAGATTTAAAAGCCTATCTTTTGCAAAACGGCATAAGGGTTCGAAGTTGATAGTGTGCGCAGGAAACGGCGAAGAATTCGACTTCGCGCGCGCTGTCGGCGTGGGGCTCGTGGATTGTGCTATCAATTTAACCAAAATTTTAGCAAGCGAAAAACATAGCGAAATTTTGTTTGTAGGGAGTTGCGGTCTGTATAATGAAGGTAAAATTTTTGATATTTTCGAATGCGAAACGGCCACAAACCACGAAATTTCCGAGATTTTAGGCTATTCATACAGCCCGATTTTTGACCCAAATGTTTCATATGAAACATTTTGTAACTCATCAAATTTCATCACCACAGATGAAATTTGCGCGCAAAAATTCGCCACACTCGGCTACAAAATCGAAAATATGGAATTTTACTCTGTCGTCAAAGTCGCCGAAAGTTTCAAAATCCCAGCTCGCGGAATTTTCGTCGCGACGAATTTTTGCAACCAAAACGCACACGCAGATTTTTTGAAAAATCACGCAAAAGCCAAAGAAATTTTAGAAAATTACTTAAAACAAAAAGGAATAATTTGAAAAATATCCTAGATTTCACACTTGATGAACTATCCGAGCTTGTAACGCCAAAATTTAGAGCCAAGCAAATTTACGAGTGGATTTACAAAAAAGGTGTTAAAAATTTCGATGAAATGCTAAATTTACCAAAGGAATTAAGAGCAAATTTAAGCGAAAATTTCTATTTAGACCCCGTAAAATGCGCAAAATGCGAAGAGAGTATCGACGGAAGCAAAAAATATCTTTTCGAGCTAAAAGACGGCAAAACCATAGAAAGCGTTTTGCTTCCTATGAAAGACGAAGTCGCCGATGAAAACGGCAAAATTTCACGCCATGCAAGATACACAATCTGCGTTAGTTCGCAAGTAGGTTGCAAAATGGGCTGTGCGTTTTGCCTAACTGCCAAAGGCGGATTTGTGCGAAATCTCACAGCAGGTGAAATCATCGGGCAAATTTTATACATAAAAATCGCAAACCAAATCCCTTACGAAAGACGCGTCAATGTCGTATATATGGGTATGGGCGAACCGCTTGACAACCTAGCAAATGTCTCAAAAGCTGTGCAAATTTTAAAAGAAAATGACGGCTTAGCGATTGCTCCGCGTCGTCAGACTATCAGCACGAGCGGTCTAGCTACACAGATAAAAAAGCTGGGTGAAATGGATCTGGGCGTTTTACTTGCCATTTCGCTTCACGCCGTAACCGATGAGCTTCGTGCCAAGCTAATGCCGATAAACAAAGCCTACAACATAGCTTCGGTTATGGACGCCGTGCGAAATTTCCCCATAGATATGCGAAAACGAGTGATGTTCGAGTATCTCGTAATGGGCGGCGTAAATGATAGCATAAACGACGCAAAAACCCTTGTGAAGCTACTTCACGGCATAAAAGCAAAGGTGAATTTGATATATTTTAACCCACACGAAGGAAGCCCGTATCTGCGCCCAAGCACCGAAAATATGGTGAAATTCCAAGATTATCTCAGTGCGCATGGCGTAACCTGCACGATTCGCCAAAGCAAGGGGCTTGACATAAGTGCTGCGTGCGGACAACTCAAAGAAAGAAGCAAAAATGACCGCCCTTGATATAATCGAAGTAGTTTTTATCGCAATCGTCGCTATAATCGGCATTTGTGGAATTTTTTATGTAGTTTTAAATGAAAAAAAAGAGTAAATTTGCGAATTCTAAAATAAAAATTCGCAAATTTTTAAATTTATCTTTCACCACAATCTAAAATTTCACCTTTATATTTTACATATTTTACTGCACTATTAGGGTATGCTTTCATATATGCGCTACTGCAATTTGTCCAGCCAAGTCTTGGGTCAAAGCAATGAATTTCTTTATTTAAAATTCTAACGCTTATCAATCTATCTTGTTTATTATACACAGAAGCATTGTTTCTCAAATCATTTTTTGCATTTTCATCAAGTTGCGTGTAAATCGCAGGCGGATATTCTCCTTTATATCTTTCATCTTTACCTTCAACCTGTCCTAATACACGACAATTTACCATAGTTCCTTCGCTAAGTAAAACGCTTTTAGCTTCATCATTTAAATATATGTCTGAGTGTTTCGGTGGCGGAGTATAATTACAACCAACCAAAACAAAAGATAAGACTGCTCCATAAATAAAATATGATTTTTTCATAGAAAATCCTTTTTAATAAAATTATTTGACACAATTCAATTTCCGTATTCTACCCCCCCCCCCCCTAAAATTTGCTTAAATTTGCAAATTTTAGCTGGTTTAGCTACCGTTTTTTCATAATACCAATCAGTTTATCAAATTTAGGAATTTGTAATAAATACAGAATTTATTGAAGCAATATTTTTATATCTCTTTTGTTTCAAAATTTTAACGCTTTCAAAAACTCGCTTTTAAAATCAGCCTTCGTTTGAATATCGTAAATTTGTCCGTTAAATTCAAAACTCAAATTTGCCGCATGCAGACAAAGCCTAGAAGCGCCTGTTAAATTTATCCGCTCACTCACGCTTAATTTCTCGTCCAAAATCGCTTCAAAAGTCGCCGTGTCTGTGCCGTAAAGCGGGTCCCCTAAAATTTTGTGTTTCACATGAAACAAATGCAAACGAATTTGGTGCTGTCTTCCCGTCAGCGGCACGGCTCGAATCAAAGTCGCATTAAATTCGCTAAAATATTCTATCGGATAAATCTCAGTTATCGCTTTTTTGCCGTTTTCGCAAATTCGCATTTTAATCATTACTTCGTCAGTTTCCAAACTCTCGCCTATTGGCTCATCGATTACAAATTCTCGCTCCACTCTCCCGCTCGCCAAAGCAAAATATGATTTTTTCACCGCCCTATTTTCAAAAAGCATTTTTAACGCATTTAAACTAACCAAATTTTTTGAGACCAGTATCACGCCGCTTGTCTCTTTATCGAGCCTATGCACGACCGCCGCAGAGCGACCATAAAGCGACCAAATTTCATCATAAAGTGAATATTTGCAATGCCTGCCGTTTGGGTGAGAAAGCACTCCGCTAGGTTTATCAAAAACCCCAAATTCTTCGCATTCAAAAATCGCGCGCACTCCCTTTGGCTCACATTTATAATCTATCAAAAATATTTCGCCATTTGCCACGCTGTTTTTTGCCATTACCACGCCAGAGCCGTCCAGCACCCTGCCCTTATCACACAGCCTTTGAGCGCCTTTCATATCGTGTCCCAAACCCAGCAAAATCTCAAAAATTCGCCGTCCGTTAAATTCGCCTAAACTAAATTTCTCATACGCCATATTAACTAACTTTTCAGCCCTTTTTTAATATAATTTTGGATTATATCAAATTTCAAATAAAGGCACAAAAATGGTAGAGCGATACGCACGAAAAATTATGAAAGACAAATGGACGCAGTTTGCCAAATACGACGCTTGGCTAAAAGTCGAACTCGCCGCAGTTAAAGCGTGGAACAAGCTCGGCTTTATCCCGGATGATGATTGCGAAAAAATCTGCAAAAACGCTAAATTTAGCGTCGAACGCATAGACGAAATCGAAAAAACGACAAAGCACGATGTGATTGCGTTTTTAACCAGCGTGAGCGAGAGCTTGGGCGAAGAGAGCAGATTTGTGCATTATGGTATGACAAGTAGCGATTGTATCGATACGGCTGTGGCGTTGCAGATAAAAGATAGCTTGGATTTGATTATCGCTGACATCGAAGCCCTAAAATCAGCAATCAAAAATCAAGCGATGAAACACAAAAATACGCTTATGGTCGGCAGAAGCCATGGAATTCACGGCGAACCGATAACTTTTGGCTTAGTTTTGGCGATTTGGCATGATGAAATTAACCGCGCATTAGAGCTTATAAAACACGCTTATGGCGTCATAAGTGTGGGTCAAATCAGCGGTGCAATGGGAAATTTCGCCCACGCTCCATTAGAACTTGAAGAGCTAGTTTGCCAAAATCTAGGCTTAAAACCAGCTCCGGCGTCAAATCAAGTCATACAAAGAGATCGCTACGCGCAAGTGATGAACGCACTAGCGATTTTGGCTTCAAGCTGCGAGAAAATCGCCGTGGCAATCCGCCACTACCAAAGAACCGAAGTTTATGAGTGCGAAGAGTATTTTGCTCCCGGACAAAAAGGAAGCTCAGCTATGCCACACAAACGAAATCCTGTGCTTAGCGAAAATGTAACGGGGCTTTGCAGGGTTTTGCGAAGTATGGCGATACCTGCTATGGAAAATGTCGCTTTGTGGCACGAAAGAGATATTAGCCATAGTTCGGTTGAGAGATTTATACTGCCTGATGGCTTTGTGACGGCTGATTTTATGTTAAATCGCCTTGCAAATTTGATCGAAAATTTAGTCGTTTATCCTGAAAATATGATGAAAAATCTAAATTTAACGGGCGGACTAGTTTTTTCTCAAAGGGTGCTTTTGGAACTTCCTAAAAAAGGTTTGAGCCGCGAAGATGCCTATAAGATCGTGCAAAGAAATGCGATGAAAGTTTGGGCTGACCTGCAAGAAGGCAAAAAAGCTATCGATGAAAACGGACAAAGTTTGTATTTGCAAAATTTACTCGCCGACGACGACCTAAGAAAAGCTTTGAGTGAAGATGAGATTAAATCTTGCTTTGATTACAATTATTACACAAAAAATGTGGATAAAATTTTCGCTAGGGTGTTTGGGTAAATAAATTTAGCCCATATTGGGCTAAATTTTCTGTCATAAAATCAAAAAACACCCAAATTTTCCCATAATAATTTAACTAAAAATTTAGCAAAACTCCAAAGCTAAATTTTGATAAATTTTCTTAAATCATAAGCTTTAAAAAGATACAATCGCACAATTATTTTTTCTTAGAAACGGACGCAAAAATGAAAGTAATTAAACGCAACGGTAGAACCGAAGAACTCGATATTTCAAAAATCAAAAAATTCACTGGGGACGCGGTAGCGGGGCTTGAAAATGTCAGCCTTAGCGAGCTAGAAGTCGATGCGAAAATTCAGTTTCGCGATATGATTACCACAGAGGAAATTCAGCAAACCCTTATCAAAACCGCCGTCGATAAAATCGACATAGACCGCCCAAACTGGACATTTGTGGCAGCGCGACTTTTCCTTTATGATTTGTATCACAAAGTATCTGGCTTCACCGGCTATCAATCGCTTCAAACCTACTTTGAGCGCGGTGAGAGCGAGGGTCGCATCATGCTAGGACTAAAAGAAAAATACGATTTAGACGACCTAGACGCCTACATTAAGCCAGAGCGCGATTTGCAATTTACCTATCTTGGCATTAAAACGCTTTATGATCGCTATCTCATAAAAGACAGGCAAGCAAAACCGATTGAGCTTCCACAGCACATGTTTATGGCGATTGCGATGTTTTTGGCGCAAAATGAGCTAGATAGCCAAAGTTGGGCGAAAAAATTCTACGATTTAATAAGCAAATTTGAAGTCATGTTAGCCACTCCGACACTCTCAAATGCAAGAACTACAAGGCACCAGCTAAGCTCTTGCTATGTTGGTTCTGTGCCTGATAATATCGAAGGGATTTTTGATAGCTACAAAGAAATGGCGCTTTTATCGAAATTCGGTGGCGGTATCGGCTGGGACTGGTGCAAAGTTAGAGCCATGGGCGGTAGTATCGACGGGCACAAAAACGCCGCAGGCGGCATAATACCTTTCTTAAAAATCACAAACGACATAGCCGTTGCGGTCGATCAACTAGGCACCAGAAAAGGCGCAATCGCCGTGTATATCGAGCCGTGGCACATGGATATAAACGACTTTTTGGATTTGCGTAAAAACTCAGGCGAAGAACGCCGCAGAGCGCATGAAATTTTCCCTGCTTTGTGGATAAACGATTTGTTTATGAAACGCCTAGCAAATAACGAAAAATGGACGCTTTTTGACCCTGTCGATGTGGCTGATTTGTGCGATGTATGGGGCGAAGAATTTGAGCAAAAATATATCGCCTACGAAAACGACCCAAATATCAGCAAATCAACCGTTCTAGCAAAAGAGCTTTGGAAAAAAATCCTAACTAGCTATTTTGAGACGGGAATGCCGTTTTTGTGCTTTAAAGATAACGCAAACAGGGTTAATCCAAATTCGCACAAAGGGCTAATTCGAAGCTCGAATTTATGCACCGAAATTTTCCAAAATACACAGCCAAATCACTACAAAACAAAAGTGATTTACGCTGACGGAAGCGAAGAGCTTTTCGAAGAAAATGAAGAAGTCGTCGTAAATGGCAAAATCACCAAAAAAGCCAAAAAAATCACGGCACTTGATACAATTGGCGGCAAAGACATTTTCATCGTCGAAAAGGGCGTAGATGAAGGCGCAACGGCAGTTTGTAATCTCGCAAGTCTGAATTTAAGCAAAATTCACACCCAAGAAGACATAAAACGCGTCGTGCCGATAGCCGTGCGAATGCTAGATAATGTAATTGAGCTAAATTTTTACCCACACGCAAAGGTAAAACGCACGAATTTACGCTCTCGCGCCATAGGCTTAGGCGTAATGGGCGAAGCGCAAATGCTTGCAGAAAAGGGCATTATTTGGGGTAGTTACGAGCATTTTGAAACAATAGATAAAATCATGGAAAACATAAGCTACAACGCCATTTACGCTTCATCAAATTTAGCACTTGAAAAGGGCAAATACCCTGAATTTGAGGGCTCAAAATGGTCGCAAGGAATTTTCCCAATCGATTTAGCAAACGAAAATGCTAAAAAACTGGTCGGTCGTGGGGGGCTTTTTGAAGATAACTCTTGCGACTGGGACGCACTTCGCGCAAAAGTCAAAAAAGACGGCATGAGAAACGGCTATTTAATGGCGATTGCGCCGACTTCATCGATTTCGATTTTAGTAGGCACGACGCAGACTATCGAGCCTGTTTATAAACGAAAATGGTTCGAACACAACCTAAGCGGTATGATTCCTGTGGTCGTGCCAAATCTAAGCCCCGATACTTGGCAAGCCTATGTTCCGGCATACGAGCTAGATCAAAGGCTGCTTATAAAAGCAGGTGCAATCCGCCAAAAATGGATAGATCAAGGTCAAAGCCTAAATATTTTTATCACGCTTGATAAGGCTAGCGGTAAGGTGCTAAATGACATTTATACCCTTGCGTGGGAGCTTGGCATTAAATCGACATATTATCTAAGGAGCGAAAGTCCATCGACAGATGATTTCAACTCCGATGTCGCAGACAGAAGTATCGAGTGCGAAGGTTGCCAATAACGCACAATTAAATTTACCTTTTGGCGAAATTTTAAAATTTCGCCAAATTTAGCCTAAATTTGCCATTTTCCCTTGAATTTATCTTTATAAGACTGCCTTTTATCCTTGATTTTATCGTTCGTGTGCTTGGCGAGATTTTCGAGGTAAGCAGAGACGATTTGCAAAAGCATATTTGCTATCATTTTTTTATCATCTTTTGCAACCGTTTTGTATTTTTGCAAAATTTGAGGCACCGCGAGTGGCAGGTTATGCGGGATTTGCGCGAAGGTGTCGAGGCTAGTCGCATTAAATAGCTCAAAAACCGCCTCGATTGCGATTTTGCGCTGAGTGGCGGTAGTATTTTGCATAAAATCGCTCAAAGTCTTATCAATAATCTTGCTCGAATTGCTAAGATTTTCGGCGTAGATAAAATCCCCCCTGCCCACCTCCCAGCTAAAAATATCGTGCGCAAAGACAAGTTTGGCGCTTGATTGCACGATTTTTATGCTCTCTTTGTGGCTTAGCAGATTTCCGATAATGCTCTCATTTGGGATATAGGTTTGGATTTTTGATAAAATTTCGCCACTCAAATTTTGCTCGTAAAATTCCGGCAAAAACCCCGGTCCATCGTAGTTATAGACCTTTATTATGCGACCATGCACGCCGGGATTTGCCCTAAGCGCCGAGTAAATCGCCACATTTCCGCCCTTTGAGTGTCCGCCGATTTTAAGGCGCGCATGCGGATATTTTTGCGCGATTTTTTCTAGATATTTAAGCCCTGAAATTTGGCAAAGAAGCTCTTTTAAAAACGCCATGTTAAAGTCCTCTTGCCAGCCCAAAATCGAATTATCCGTGCCGATAAACGATACAAAAATTTCTTCCACGCCCAAATGAATACACAGCGCGCCAAACTGCCTGATTGCCTCTTTGTCGTTATCTCGCTCTATATCGCTTACGCGCAAATCCCCAAAACGCGCGCTTTGGGCTAAATTTAGCGCGAGTGTTTTATCGCCCTCCCACAAAAACTCATCATCGCTTAAATTCGCCAAATTTTCGCAAATTTCACCCAAATTTCCGCCACTACAAAGTGAAATTTTATGAAACGGCAAATACGAAAATCTCGCCAAAACAAGCGCGTCTAGCTCGTTAAATTTACGCTCGCTAAATTTCAAATCCCCGCGCCAAAAAAGATAGTCGTTGATATTCGCCATTTTACGCCCTAAATTCAGCCTGTAAGGCTAGTTTTGGATCATATCCTATGTTTTTCTCAAACTCGCTAAGCCTCATGTGGATTGAGCGAAGTTCGGTTATCGTCGTCCAATTCTCCGTAAATACGCTAAAACTTTGGCGCACTTTATTAAAGGCATTTGCCGTTTGGATTAGCACGCCAAGCGTGATTACCTTGGTAAAAAGCCCTGGCCCCATGATGAGATATGGCACGATGACAAGGATTTGCGAGTAAGTGTGAAGCCAAGTATCGAAATACAAATAGTGCAAAAATAGCTTGTGGTAGTTAAATTTAAGCTTGTCAAAAAGCGAAATGAGTTTCTCCTCGCTTCCGTAATTCGCCTTGTCCTCCTCGGCAAAAACTAGCTCTTTTCGAAAGGCTGCTTCGACTTTTTGGTTGTTGTATTCTAGGCGTGGCAGGTAGCGTCCCACGAACCACGACACGCCAAGCCCACCCACGCTCACAGCTAGCGCAATCCAAACAAGAGAGCCCGGAATATCCTTGATAAAGGGCAAATTTATCCCGCTACTAAGCCCCCATAAAATCGGAATAAACGCAAATAGCGTCATAAAGGCATAGACAATTCGCATGCCGACATCTTCGAGGGTTTTGGTGAAACGATAAATATCTTCTTGGATACGCTGTGAGCTACCCTCTATGTCGCGCTCTACCCTGCGCCAAAAGCCAATGTATGAAAATGTCATCGCCTCTCGCCATTTTAGCACCCATACGCGCGTGATATAGCGCTCCGAAACTGCCGCTGCTATAAACCACATCGCAAGCCACAAAAACAAAAGCATAGCCTCATAAAACTCATCAATCGTGTGCTTGTCGATCTCGCCACCCATATCGTAAAACGCCCTATACCACTCGTTAAATTTGACATTTAAAATGGTTTGAAATAAATTAATACCGAGTATAAAAATTAGTCCGCCCCAGGCCAACAATCGCCATTTTGGACTTTTGAAAAACGATGAAAACATTACCTGCCTTTGTGAAATTTAATCCGTGATTTTACTGAATTTTATTAAATTTTGGAATTTTTGTAAAATTTAAATTAAATTTGTAACTACATTATCAAATTTTAATTAAATTTTCGCTACTCTTTGCGATAAAATATCAAAAAGGAGTAAATCCCCCCCCGCAAAAGTTGCAAATTTCAATTTGCCAGGCGCAGATTTGCGCAAAACTACAAAAAGGAAATACCATGAAAAAGTTTCTTTTGGCATTGGCTGTCCTTGCGACAAGCGCATTTTCGTATTCGCTCGATGAGATTAGAGCGCGAGGTGAAATCCGTATCGGCGTGTATGACGCTGAACCGCCATTTGGCGAGCTTGTCAATGGTAAATTCGAGGGATTTGAGGTCGAGCTTGCCGAAATTTTGGCAAAAAGGATTTTTGGCGAGAAACAAGGTCACATAAGCCTCATGGGCGTTACCAACGATGTGCGTTTTCCGCTTTTACAAGAAAATAAAGCTGATATGATAGTTGCCGCTGTGTCTGTAACGCCAGAGCGCGCCCATTTAGCCGACTTCACGGCTCCGTATTTTACTGTAAATTTGGGTCTTCTCACCAGAAAAGGTAGCGACATCAAGTCTGTCTTGGATTTAAAAGGCAAAAAAATCGGCGCATTGCTTAAAACCACAGGCGAAGCATTTTTGAATAAAGAGGGGATTCCTATCACTTATTGCAACGACAGCGTCGATTGCTATAAAAAAGTCAAAAATGGCGAACTTGACGGCTATGTCAATAACAACCTTTTTGTCTATGCTTATCCGATTTTTGACCCCACAATGGAGGTCAAACTCTCAAACCTTGGCAACACCGTTTTTCTATCAATCGCAATCCAAAAAGGTAACACAAGTTTGCTTGAATTTTTAAACGAGCAAATCATCGCTCTGAGCAAAGAGGGATTTTTCACAAAAGCCTATAACGAGACCTTTGAGCCGTTTTACAAGGGCACGATTGATAAAAAATACTTCCTACTCGACAATGTTTATAAATCGTTTTTCTAAAATTTTGGGCAAAATTTGCCCAAAATTTTACATTAAATTTTGAAATTTGCAGAATTTTACTAAAATTTCGCTCCATTTATCGCAGAAATCGTCGAACTATCCAGCGGGATATATGATACGCTATCGCTGTGTTTGAGCTCTCCTGCGTCCATTTTGAGGTATGGTTCGACCGCAGAGCCTTCTAGCACTCTCCCGCACAGCCCAGCTCTATCAATCCGCACCTCCATAACGCTCATGCCGTGGAAAATAAACTTCAAACAATCCCGCTTTTTCACGCGAAAAACGCTGTTTTTAAAATCCACGCTCGTCATGTCCTTGATATTGGTCGAATACCGCCCCTGCGTGAGATTATAGGCGATGACATCGCTAAGTGCGGTTTTTAGGTCGTTTTTGGCCGCCACGACCAAGGCATCATCTCTCGAAGCTTGTAAGCGTGGAAGCGCAACGCCAACCAAAATCCCAACAATCACAATCACAAAAACAAGCTCAACCATACTAAATGCTTTTTTCATAGGATTTCCTTTTGTTTTTTCGAGTATAGCATTTAATGATGAAATTTTGTAAATTTGGCCGGTTTGTCATCGCGGGCAAACAATATAGCGAAATTCAAACAAATTTCAATTCTCAAATTTTTAAAATTCTCTAAATTTTACTAGATTAGCACGCTTATTTCGCTTCACCAACAATGATAAAATATATGAAATTTCAAATTCGGCGCAGTGTTAAATGAGTGTGGATTTAAAATAAAATGGTGGAGTTAAGCGGGATCGAACCGCCGACCTCTTGAATGCCATTCAAGCGCTCTCCCAGCTGAGCTATAACCCCAAAAAGCTCTGTAATTTTACACTTTTTAGCTTATAATGAATTTAAAAAAGAGAAATTTTGCAAATAAAATAAAATTTTAAGTTTTAATTTGCTAAAATCAGCTTTCGTTTTTGACGCGGGAATAGCTCAGTGGTAGAGCGCAACCTTGCCATGGTTGATGTCGCGAGTTCGACTCTCGTTTCCCGCTCCATGATTTTGTATGTGTTGAAAATGTGCCCGGATGGCGGAATTGGTAGACGCAAGGGACTTAAAATCCCTCGGAATTTTTTCTTCCGTGCCGGTTCAAGTCCGGCTCCGGGCACCACCAAAAACGGCTTAGTGTGGCGACATAGCCAAGCGGTAAGGCATGGGCCTGCAAAGCCTTGATCCCCGGTTCGAATCCGGGTGTCGCTTCCAAAACAACAAGGAGAGTCTATGAAATATATAGTTACGATACTTTTAGTTTTGGCGTTTAGCGGGTGTTCAAACACATGGCAAGGCGTGAAACAAGACTCAAAAAACGCTGGTCAATGGACGAAGGAAAAGGTTCATAACGGCGCAGAGTGGGTCAGCGAAAAAACAGAATAATTCTATCGGGAGATGGCTGAGCGGTCGAAAGCGGCGGTCTTGAAAACCGTTGAGGGTAACACCTCCTGGGGTTCGAATCCCTATCTCCCGGCCACTTTTTTAAATCAATTTTTTTTACTTTCTTTTAAAATTTTACCGATAAAATCATTTTTCGAATTTAAAAATCAAACAGAGCTTGGCGTCTGCCTTGCTAATGAAAATTTTAAGGAGACCTTATGAAAAAATTATTTTCTTTTGCTTTGGCTATAATTTTTAGCCTATTTTTAACAGGTTGCGTGGGAAATAGCGCACAAACGCCCTCCCGGCCGATAAGTGGCGTGTATAAATTTGATGCTATAAATCTAAATTTCATACAAAATCATCAGCCAGAAAAAGTTGTTTATCAAGACAAAAGCGTCGTAGAAACCAAGTTAAACAATGAAATCAAAAATCAACTAGCACAAAAAAATCTTTTAAACGCAAATTCTAGTGAGCAAATTCATATAGATTTAGATTATCAAAGAGAATTTGTAGGGGAGGCAACCTTTGCAAAAACCGATTCTATCGGCAATATCTTCTTTACTTACGAAATCAAAATCATAAAAAACAATGAAATCGTAAGAGCCGTAACCCAAAACAACAAAATGCGATATAACCCTGGATTTTTTGGCAACCTAAAAACGATTGCTGGCGCAAACAGAAGCGATGATTTCGAAAATGGTGCCATTGTCGCAATCGCAAAAGAGTTAGTCGAACAGATAGAAAAAATCAAGTAAATTTAAAATTTAGCCAAATTTTGAAATTTGGCTAAATTTTTCGCCTAAATTTAAATCCAAATTTTAAAGCTCATTTCGCCCTAAAACATCTTCTCGCCTCTGCCCCATAGCAGGATTGGGTGAAATGTCACATACACCTCATCGGGGTTTATGCCAAAGCCACGCAACGCCTCGCTCACAAGCCTAACGCAAACCTCGCATTTTTGCTTTTCTACGCTAATTCCTAGCAGCGAGATTGCGATATACGCGCCATTTGCAACCGCATTTTGCGAGATAAAAAGCGCCTTGTCGCACTCTACCGCGCTCATTATGCTCTCACTTTTTTTGCCAAACGCCTCACTTACGGCATTACAAAGCGCACCCGCGACGCTTTGTAGTGTTTTTTCATCAAATTTCGCGCTAAATTTCGCATCGATATACGGCATAAAAACCCCTTAAATTTTAAATTTTCCCCGCTTCGCAAATTTCTAATTTTGCGCCGAATTTTAAAATTCGGGTGCAGTATTACAAGCTTGCGAAGCGGAATTTCCAAATTCCACTATTTTACATTAAATAGCCAGCTTGGCTTAATCCCCTCGCGCAAAACGCCGTCGGTGTCGGTGTATTGCTCCAAAGAGCCTGCCTTGACCTGGATACAAAGGAATCTAATCGTCTCATCGCCAGCGCTGATACAGCGTTCGCCGCTTGGATCGATTTTGAAAATATCGCCCTTAGCGATTGCGATTTCTTCGCCGTCGATGAAAAGCTTGCCGCTACCTTCAAGGACGATATAGACCTCTTCGTTTTGGACATGCGCATGCACGAAAGGCACGCTAATGCCCGCCGGCAGGGTGTTTAAGCTAATCTCGCAACCGCTTAGACCCAAAAGCTCTTTAAACTCGACGCGCTCGTTGCTATCGAGCCTTGCAAAAGTGTAGTTTTTCATTTTTTCTCCTTAAATAAGATTATTTTAAAATTTCAAGATCGATTAAAAGCCCCGCAAGCCCCTCGCCTGCGACATCGTTTGTGATTTTGCCATTTTCGTCAAAATAGTAAAAATTCATCGTGCTAAACGAAAATTTCGCTCCGTCCGCCTTTTTGCCGTAAAATTCGCCCCTCTCGTGTGTGCCGCTACACTCCCACAAAACAGCCACCACAGCGTCGTTTGCGACGATATCTTTGATTTGCCATTTGATATCAGGGAAGCTTTGTCTCATGAAATTTACCACCGAGATATACCCTGCGCCGCCATAAAGCGGGTCTTTGGAAACTGGGGTAAAAAATGTAGCGTTTTGGTTTATTAGCTTCTCTGCCAAGGCGGTATCAGCGGTATTTATGGCGGTTTGGAAGTGCGCCATAGCCTCTTTGTTGCACTCGGATTTGACCCTGCTTTGGTAGCAAATTTGGTTAAAATTTGGCTCTAAGCTTTGGGCTAAATTTGAATTAGCGCATAAAATTTGACTCACAAAAACAGCAAAAATCGTAAATTTTTTCATAAATTTCCTTTGATATCTAATTAATTTTTTTATTAAAATTTTTAATCGCACGGCTTAAAAGCGTATCTAGCGCGTCTAATTCAAATTCGCTAAAATTTTTCGCTAAAATTTTATTTAAATTCTTTGAAATTTCATCAAATTTCGGCTTTAAACTCTCGCCTTTTGGCGTGAGTTTTACATTTACGCTTCTTGCGTCGTTTTTGTCCTTTTCTCGCACCAAATAGCCGTCCATTTCGAGCCTATCAAGCAGGGTTGTAACAGTTGCTTTTGTGCGGTTGATTTTAGTGGCAATTTGGGCTGGACTTAAAATTTTACCCCCAAAAAGATAGTGAAAAATATCCCCGTGGCTGGGTGAAATCCCTAAAATTTCAAGCCTTTTAAATTCGTTTATAATGTAATCATTTGCCTCTCTTACAAGCTGTGCGCTTAAAAATATGCTTTTGCGTTCTTTTTTCATTTTTGCCCCTGAAATTTAGGGCGTATTATAGTTAGATTTCGAATTAATGTCAAGTCTAGTATTATAAAATTTAACCCCAAATTTGGGGTTAAATTTTATTTCTCGCCCTCTTTTGGCTTGGTGATTTTATCGACAAGCTGTTTTCCTAGCTCGCTTTGAGCTAGCCCTTCTAGCATGGAGGCGATTTTTGTGCCACCATTCGCGCTTAGCACGCCACCAAGCGAATTTAGCCCCTCGCTTACATTGCCATTGTTTGCGATGATTTTTAGATCTGCGCTAGTTAGGGCTTTGGCCTGCTCTAAGCCGATGTCGCGGTTAGCCTTGATTTGCTCGATTGAGATTAGATATGTTTGATAGCCCTCGTTTTCGCCGATTTCGCGCGCTAGCTCGATTTGCGCATTGACAGGGGCTAGCTCTTTCAATCTCAAAGCCTCAGCCTCAGCGGTTCCTATTTTTGCGATACCTTGGCTCTCTTTGTCTTTGATTTCTAAAAGCGCAGCCGCCTCCAAAAACTGTCTTTCTTTATCGCCTTGCGCGATTAGGATTTGGTTTTCTTTTTGGGCTTCGGCTTCCTTGATTTTGGCTGTTTTCTTAGCCTCCGCGTCGATTTCGATTTTGCGCTGTTCTTGCTCAGCTTGGACGATTTCTACTTGCTTTTTAATCTCTGCTTTTTTGACATCTTGGACGCGCACGACCTCCATTGCCTTTTCTTGGGTGATTTTTTCCTGCTCTTTTACCACTTGTTTGGCTTGTTCTTTGCTGATTGCGACCTCGCGCTCTTGCTCGACGGTTTTAAGGCCTACGAGTTTTAGGGCTTCTTGCTCTTTGATCTCGGTTTCTCTTTTGGCTTCGATTTCAGCGATTTGGGCGCGTTTGCGGTTTTCGGCGACCTCGACACGGCTGTCTTTTTCGATAGCGGATTTTTTCTTTTCCATTATGTTGAAAATGACCTTTTCGCCATCTTTGTCTTTAATATCCATTAATTCGATATTTTTCACAGGCGCAATGCCCCAGTTTTCGAGCTGGGATTGAACCGAAACGGTAAAATCCTCGCCTAGGGCTGAGCGGATTGTAAGGATTTCTTCTAGCTCTCGTTTGGCTAAAATCGAGCGGATTGAGCCTTGGATAATATCTGTGAGTTGCTTTTTGAGATCGTCGAAGTCTTTGACCCTTTGGGCGGCTAAATTTGAATCAGCAATGCGGAAAAACGCCGTGATATCCACGACAAATGGTAGCCTACCCACATCGTAAGCTTCGTAAGCCTCGATTTTGATACTAAATACTGAAACTGGCAAAATTATCTTGCTAACGCCTAAAATCGGCACCCAGCCCGGGAAATTGTAATACACATTTCCATTTCCAGTGTCTTTGCCAAAACTTTGCGTTTTGCGCGCGCTTTGGACAATATGAACCTCGTTTGTCTCCACGACGGTCCTAAAATACATAGCTGCAAGCACACAAATGACCACGATAGCGACCAAACCGCCACCAAATCCAATCAAAACAGGCGAAAACATCACCCCTCCTTATAATAAAATTTAAGGCGCAATTATAAGCAAAATTTGATTTAAATAAAATTTATTCTGTAATTTGCATTCTGGCAGACAGGAAGGGATTCGAACCCTCGGAGGCTTGCACCTCACACGCGTTCCAGGCGTGCTCCTTCGACCACTCGGACACCTGTCTAAAAAGGTTTGGATTATAACTAAAATTTTAAATTTGAAGCTGGAATTTGAAAATTTGCGGAATTTTAAAATTCCGCAAATTTTACCTAAATATCCTATCTATCGGCACAGCAGACATATCAGGCGCAGTATCGGCATCAGCCCCTAAAATCTCTTTTAGCTCCTCGTCGCTTATGCTAAATCCCCCGCCAAGCGCTTTGTAAGCATTTACGCTAGCTTCTAGCTCTTCCAAATCAGCGCCCACTTTGGCAAGTTCTGTGTTCAAAAGATTGCGTTGCGCGTCTAGGAATTCTAAATGGCTAGAATATCCAGCGTTGTAAAGCTCGGTCGCGTCTTTGTAAATTTTGCGTTGCGAGCTTAGCAAATCGTTCATCGCTTTTTTGCGTTCTTTTGCGTTTTTAAGCGTAGTTAGGGCGTCTTTGACATCGCCAAGAGCCGTTTTTAGCGCCTTATCATAAGCGATAAAAGATGAATTTTGATCGACATTTGCGATATCGACCCTCTTTTTAGTTCGCCCAAAATCAAGCAAAGGTCCCACGAGCGAGCCACCGATACTCCACGAGCTGGTAGTCGAGCTAATCAACCTATCAAAATCGCTACTTGCATAGCCAAACGCCCCAGTTAGCGAGATAGTCGGGAAATACCCTGCCTTGGCAACGCCGACTAGGAAATTGCTAGCGCGCAAATCCTCCAAGGCCTTTGCCACATCTGGGCGATGAAGCAAAACATCACTTGGCACGCCACTTGGGATTTGTGGAGCATTAGGCAGTTTTGCGGCTGTGAGGATTTGCGGATTTACGACCCCGTCGTAGCTTTTGCCGGCTAAAATCGCAAGCGAGGTTTGCACCTGAGAAATTTGGTTTTGCACGGCGATTAGGCTTGCTTTGGCGTTTTGCACAGCAGCACTTGCTTGGCTAAGCGTGATTTGATTTATCGCGCCAGCTTCTAGCTCTTTTTTGCGGTAATTTTGCGTCTGCTCGTAGCTTTTAAGCGATTTAGTTAGAATTCTTTCTTGCTCTTTTAGGGATAAAAGCGTGAAATACGAGCTTGCAACCGCGCTAGTGATTGTGTTTTTAGCTGTTTCATAATCGTATTTAGTCCCCATATACTGCGCCGCGCTAGCACCCACGCTGTTTCGCACCCTACCCCAAAAATCAATCTCATAGCTAAGTGGCGCTGAAATCGCGTAAGAAGCGTGAGAATTTGAATCAGGCATATTAGCATAATTATTCTGGCGCATTGCAGAGCCTGAAATTCCGATATTTGGCAGATATTCAAGCTTACTTAGACCCAAATTTAGCCTTGCGCGCTCGATATTATTCAAAGCCAGCATTAAATCAGAATTATTCGCCAAAGCACTATCAATTAGCGCATTTAGCTGGGTGTCGTTGTAGCTTTTCCACCACATTTGGCTCACATTTGTCGCCTCGTATCCAGATCTATACTCGATATGACGAACTGGCATATCAGGCTTAAAGCTACAACCACTAATCAGTGCGCCAGTTAAAATTCCTAGTAAAATTTTAGTTTTCATCTTTTTCCTCTGATTTTATTTTTCGCTTATCTAGCCACGCATTAAAGCTCTCCAAAAGGTAGAAAAATAGCGGCACGAAGAAAATCGCTATCGTCGAAGCAGCCAAAATTCCACCAAGCACGCCAGTTCCTAGCGCGTGGCGACTAGCAGAACCTGCTCCTGTGGCAAGTACCATAGGCAAAACACCAAGACCAAAAGCCAAAGATGTCATAACAATCGGTCTAAAACGCATTTTTGCTGCACTAATCGCCGCTTCTGCGATACTTTTTCCGCCGTGTTGATACTCTTGCATAGCAAATTCGACGATTAAGATCGCATTTTTTGCCGCAAGTCCGATAAGCAAAATAAGTCCGATTTGAAAATATATATCGTTATTTAATCCCCTAGCCCATGTGAATAAAAGCGCACCAAACACGCTAAATGGCACGGCTGTAAGAACCGCCATTGGCATTAGCCACCTCTCATACTGCGCCGCCAAAATCAAAAATACAAACAAAAGTCCAAACGCAAATGCCTTTGCGCCAGTTCCTGCTGCATTTACCTCTTGATAAGCCGTGCCTGACCAGCCAAGTGTGTATCCAGTAGGGAATTCGCCCAGAATCGTATCTCTAATAGCGTCAATTGCCTGACCAGAAGTATATCCAGGGGCAGGATCGCCCATAAGTCTAGCTGCTGGGAAACCATTAAAACGATCGACGATATCAGGGCCTTTGGCGCGTTCTAAATTTACAACCGAATCAAGCGAAACCAAATTTCCACTAGCCGAGCGCACATAAAGCGTCCTTAAATCATTTGGCGTATCGCGGAAGAGCTGTTCTGCTCTCATATAGACGCGGTATGTCTTACCCAAAAGGTTAAAATCGTTTATGTAGTATTGTCCGATAGTCGAATTTATCGTCGTAAAAATATCAGGGATTGAAATTCCAAGCATTTTGATTTTTTCCTTATCTAGGCTTAGATTGTATTGCGGGAAATTTACATCTAGCGTAGAGCGGACATTTTGCAAAGCTGGATTTTGCGAAGCTTTGGCGACTATTCGCGCCATATCATCGGCGATTTGTTGATAGTTTTTGCCCGTAGTATTTTCTGCATACACTTCAAATCCACCAGTCATTGATAGACCATTGATTGGAGGTGGGGTTAGGGCAAAGGTCATCGCGCTTCTATCCATGACAAAAAGCTGTCCAGTTAGCGCGTTTGCGATTGATTGGGCTGATTGGTTTGCCTCAGGACGGACCCCCCAAGGTTTGAGTTTAGAGAAAAATACGCCTGAATTTTCCCTAGCACCACCTGCCATCATATCAAATCCCGCGATTGTGGTGATTGCTTCGACATTTGGGTTTTGTGAAAGTGTGCCACGCAAGAAATCCATGTGCTTTTCAGTAGCTACCAAAGGTCTAGCCGACGGAAGTGTCGAAAAGCCCATTACATAGCCTTTATCCTCGGCTGGCACAAGTCCGCCCGGAGTAATTTTAAATAACTCTAACATCACAAAAATAATAATTCCCACAAGGCACAACGATAAAATCACATGGCGCAAAATTTTTGCAACACCTGCTGAGAAAAGGCGGGTTGAAAAATCGAAAAATTCGTTAAATTTACGCACTAACCAAAACGGCTCGGCCTCTTTTTTACGAAGTAAAAGCGCACACAGCGCAGGGGTTAGAGTAAGGGCGACAAATCCGGAGAAAACCACAGATGAGACAAGTGTGAGCGCGAATTGTCTTTGGATAACGCCGACAAAGCCCTCCATAAAAGCAACTGGCACGAAAACCGCCGCCAAAACAAGCACGATTGAAATTACCGGACTTACAATCTCGTCCATTGCCTTAATCGTGGCCTCTTTGACGCTTAAATTTCGCTCTTCATGCAAAATTCTCTCCACATTTTCGATAACGATAATAGCGTCATCGACGACGATACCGATAGCCAAAACTAGGGCGAAAAGGGTAATTAAATTTATCGAAAATCCAAAAGCGTAAATTCCGATAAACGCGCCACAAATAGATACTGGCACCGCTAGCATTGGAATAATCGTCGCGCGGAAATTTCCTAAGAACATATAAATAACCAAAACGACCAAAATCATCGCTTCGATAAAAGTATGAATAACCTCTTCGATAGAAACCTTGACAAATTCTGTCGTGTCGTATCCGTTGCTATAAGTCAGCGCACCTGGAAAATTTTGCTTTAACTGCTCTAAACGCGCAGTCACAGCATCAAGCGTAGCAATGGCGTTTGCGCCGTTTTGTTGATAGATGAAAACTGGCGTTGCGTCGTATCCTTGGTATTTACCATTGATGATAAGGCTCTCAGCCCCAAGCTCGACCCTAGCGACATCTTTTACACGCAAAAATTTACCATCATCACTGGCTCTAATGATTACATTTTCGAACTCTTCGACCGTTTTCAAACGCCCCTCTGGCTGGATTGCATAGACATAAGGGTTACCTAAATCGTTTGGTTGCTCGCCTAGCTTTCCGGCTGGGTATTGGCTGTTTTGCTCTCTAATGGCTGCGATTATGTCAGATGATACGACATTGTGTTTGGCCATAAGTCCTGGATTTACCCAAATTCTCATTGAGTAATCCTTCGTGCCAAGGGCCTGCGCGTCGCCCACACCGCTAACGCGTTTTAGCTCATCGACGACATTAATGCTGACATAGTTTTGGATTTCAAGTGGGCTCATTTGACCTGTTGGGTCATAAAAGAAAAACGCAGAAAGTATAGATGATGAACGCTCCGTAACGCTAACGCCCATTCTTTGCACTTCGGCTGGAAGCGTGGTTAGGGCTGGATTTACTCTGTTATTTACATTTACGAGTGCTTCTTGCGGATCGGTGCCGACCTTGAAAAACACGCTGATATTTGCCCTACCTGACGAGCTAGATGATGAACTCATATAAATCATATCATCGACGCCGTTAATTGCGTTTTCTAGTGGCGAAGCGACGGTATCTGAGATAGTCTGCGCGTCTGCGCCACTATATGTGGCTGTAACTGAAATTTGAGGCGGGGTTAGTTGCGGGTATTCCTCCACAGGGGCGATAAATAGACAAATCGTTCCAGCAATAACGATAATAATCGAAATAACGCTTGCGAAAACTGGGCGATTGATAAAAAATTTAGAAAACATACTTGCCTACCTAGCCTTTGTCGCGTCTGTTTCTGGCGGAAGCGGGGTTACCTTAGCACCAACTTGAATTTTTGAAAAATTATCCAAAACAATCAAATCGCCCTCGCTCAAACCCTCTGAAATGGTCATCGTCGTAGAATCCTGAGCTATAACTTTTACGATTTTTTTAGCCACAGTGTTGTTTGCATCTACGACATAAACGATAGAGTTGCTTAAATCTTGCAAAACTGCGATTTGCGGAATTTGGAAGCCATCTTTTTGCACGAAACCATCGACTGAAATTCTAGTGTAAATTCCTGGTTGAATTTCATAATTTAGGTTGTTAAATTGCGCTTTGGCGCTCACGCTCGCAGTCGCGCTATCTACGACGCTATCGATGAAAACTACATTTCCTTCATAAATTTTGTCATTAAAGGAAATTGTAGCCTTTGTATTTTTCATATACCAATCGCTGCTGGCTAAATTTCTATCAATTTTCATCTTATCGGTATCAGAAATTCCAAATTTCACATAAATTGGATTTAGTTTTGTAAGTCTGACTAGATTTTCACCCACGCCCACAAACGAGCCAGTGTCTTTTTGCGTATCGCCTACAATACCGTCAAACGGGGCTTTGACAAGGGCATTATCAAGGTCGATTTTCGCCCGTTCGAAATTTGCCTTAGCCACTTCGTAAGCTGATTTTGCGCCGTCAAATTCGCGCGCTGAAATGGTATTGCTCGCCTTTAATTTCCTAGCGCGCTCGTAATCTGCGCTAGCGTTGTTTAGGCTAGCTTTTGCGCTATTAAAAATCGCTTGGTAGCGGGATTTGTCGATTTCATAGAGCCCCTCGCCCTTTTCTACGCGCACGCCAGGGGTGAAAAGCTGTTTTTCTATCGTGCCAGAAACCTGTGATTTTAGCGTTACATCTAAATCGCTCGCGGTTTCGCCGTTAAATTTTAGTGCGATTGGAACATCGGATTTTTGGGCTTTAAAAACAGCTACTTGAAGCGGCGGCATACCGCCAGCGCCCTTGGCACCCCCTCCTGCGCCCTCTTCTTTTTTTTCGAAATACGAACATCCGCTAAGCAGTGCTAGCGTCGCAATTAGTGAGAAAATTTTCTTCATACAAACCTCGGTTATTAAATTTTAATAATTAAAGTAAAAAGCTGTCGATTTTATCCAAATTCTGCATAACAAATTATTAACACAAAAGTAAATGAAAATTTAATATTTCTAAATTTTTCACATTTTTTGTGACAAAATCACGGAAAATTTTAATCTAACTTATAAAATTTCGATAAATTTTTAATTTAATATTACTAAATTTTGTTACAATTTTTTTTTGCAACAATTTCATTTTTTAAGGAGATATCATGAAATTACTTACTTCATCATTACTAGCGGCTGCTTGCACATGCGCATTTGCCCTAGATTTACCACAAAACAAGGTCGTAGATGTCGAGTGGCTAAAAGCGAATTTGGCTGATAAAGACCTAGTTTTAATCGACCTTCAAGAAGGCGAAGGATACGGCGCAGGTCATATCAAAGGTGCAGTTGCTTGGAAAGAGGCTGATTTCAGAGAGGCAAGAGGCGAAATGCCAGGATTTATCGCTTCTCCGACTACGGTTGAGAGATTATTTCAAAAAAGCGGTATCAAAGATACTAGCGCAGTAGTTTTCTATAACGACGCAAAAGCCGCTCCTGATTATACGCTTTCAACTTTGGCTCTATTCGTATCTGAATACTACGGACTTACAAACACAGCGATTTTAAACGGCGGAATTGACGCTTGGAAAAAAGCTGGTGGCGAGCTAAGCACAGAGGCCGTCACACCAGAAAAAAGCGATTTTAAAATCACTAAATTTAACAAAGACATCGTTGCGACTGCTTACGATATCGACGAGGCTGTGGTTACAAACAGCGTAGCGCTAATTGACGGCAGAATCGAAGCTCAATACTCTGGCGAAAAAGCTCACCCAAAAGCAGCCAAAGCAGGGCACTTAGAGGGCGTTGATGGAAATATCTTTATCGGCAAACTTGCCAAAGAAAACGACGGCGTTTTTTATATCAACACCGATAAAGAAGCTGTTGGCGAGCTATTTAAAACAGCAGGTCTAGATCCAAACGCACCACAAATTTGGTATTGCAACACAGGCTGGCACGCAAGTGGTGGCTGGTTTGCGACAAAATATATCATGGGAAATGACAAAGTCAAAAACTACGAAGCAAGCATGGTCGAGTATTCGAACTTGCCAAAAAGAAAAGTGCTAAAAGGCGATGAAAAATAATCAAATTTCGATTGATTGCCTAGACTTATGCGCCGACCTGCTCGCTTTTCCAGCGGAGGGTTGGCGCGAGAAATACTGCGCGCTTGGCGAATTTGCAAACGGCGAATTTGCCAAGCGCTTCAATAAATTTTCAAATTTCAAATTTAACGATTTAAAAACGCCAAATTTAGACGAAATTATCAGCAATTACATTTTTTATTTTGATTTAAACTCAGCCAAATTCGGCACTTCGCTTCTAGCTGGGGTGTGGTTAGATAAAAAAATGTTTGGCGAGAGTTATAATGAAATTTGCAAATTTTATGAAATTTGTGGTTTTGTGGTAGAAAAAAACTGCGACCACGCCTCAAATTTACTCGCATTTTGCGCGATTTTAGCAGAGCAGGGCGAGTGGGAAAAATTTTTGAAATTTACTAAATTTTTAGACTTTTTAGAGCCTTTGAGTAAAAATTTAGCAAATTTTGAAAATTTAAAAGAATTTGAGTTTATTTTAAATTTTGCCAAATTTTTAATATCAAATTTAAAGGAGCAAAGATGACAAAAGTCGCCAAAACCCCGAAATTTGGGCTTCTTTTTCTATCACTTGCGCTGTGCGCAGTGGGGCTTATTGGGATTTGTAGCGTGTTTTTAAATGGCCAAGAGGCTAGCTACAATGTCAGCCGCGAGGTTCCGCTTGGGCTTTTGCTTATGGGATATGCCTTTTTTGTGGGCATTAGCGTGGGAGTTGCCACAATCGCTACGGCTGATCATCTCTTTGGATTTCACGCATTTTCTAAAATTTCACGCCATTTACAGCTTTTAGCTATTGCTGCGCTTTTAGCGGCATTTTGGCTGATTTTTTGGGAGCTTGGAAGCCCGTTTAAACTGCAAGTTTTGCGCTTCGTGCGATATTACTTTAATTTCGCAGTAGAAAGCCCGATTTGGTGGATGAGCACTTTTTATCTCATCGAAACTCCGCTTTTAATAATCGAGCTAATTTTAATGTTAAAAAACAGCGAAAAAGCTTCGTTTTACGCAGGAATTGTCGCATTTATAATGGGAATAATCGCTTTTAGCACACTTTCAATGGTCTTTGCCGTAAATTCAGCTAGACCAATCTGGCATACGCCAAGCTTTACCATTTCATTTATTTTAGGAGCTTTGATTTGTGGCATAAGCGTGATTTTTGCCTTTGTAATTTTAAGCAAAAAAGCCCTAAATGAGCGAATTTTGCGAAATTTGAATATTCTTATGTTTTTGCTTCTTTTGGCTGTTTTATTTATAAATTTTTGGAACGCAGTGATTTCAAGCTATGGCGCAGGAAGTTATTTGGCAAAAAATTTCGAAGTTTTTACAAACGGAAATTTGTCGTTTAATTTCTATTTTTTTGAAATTTGCATTGGAATTTTGCTGCCGATGATTTTGCTTATTTTGTCTAAATTTCAAAATTTAAAAATTTCATTTTTGGCTGGAATTTTAGCCATTATCGGCGTATTTTTTGCTAGGTTTGACGGCATTGTGGGCGGTCAGCTAGTAAGAGTAGAGAGCGAATTTTTAGGCAAGATAGAGTTTGGCTCATACTGCCCAAGCGTGGCAGAAATCACGATTTTTATCTCAGGCATTGGCGTAATGCTCTTTATTTACGCACTTGGAAAAACATTTTTAAATTTGGAGAGTGAAAAATGAGAGAGCTTAAAATAACAAGACGAAATTTCCTAAAAATGGCTTCTAGCGTCGCAGTTGCCAGCACGGCAGGTATCACAGGGCTTCCAAATCCGCTAATGGCAAAAACGCACAAAAATTCGCCCGAGCTTTCAAATTTATTAGAATACGACGAAGGCGTAAAAACTCCAAATTACTGCGAAATGTGCTTTTGGAATTGTGGCGTAAATGTTTTTACAAGAGAGGGCAAAATTCACAAAATCGAAGGAAACAAGCTAAATCCATACAATTACGGCACGATTTGCGCTAAGGGAAATGCAGGGGTTTATTCTACTTACGATCCAGATCGCTTAAAATACCCGATGATTAGAGTCGGCAAACGGGGCGAAGGCAAATGGAAAAAGGTCAGCTGGGACGAAGCGTTTGACTTCGTGCATGAAAATTTAGAAAAAATCATCGACAAATACGGCGCAAAAAGCATTGCAGCCTTTGCTCATGGAAGCTGTTCTTCTTATTTTCACAAATTTGCTAGCTTGCTTGGCACTCCAAATGTAAGCTACGCTTCATTTTCTGAGTGTCGTGGCAGTAGAGCGATTGGCTGGTCTTTGACATTTGGCGGCGGCGGTATCGGGGGTCATGAAAACTACGACATGGCAAACACCAAATATATGATTTTATTTGGCAGAAATATGGCAGGAGCGATTCAAGTCAGAGAAGCAAGAGATTTTATGGAAGGCCTAGCAAATGGCGCAAAACTTGTCTATGTAGATCCACGCCAGAGCGAAAGTGCCGTTAGAGCGCACAAATGGCTTCGCATAAAACCGGGGTGCGATATGGCACTAGCACTAGCGCTAATCCATGTCATAATTAGAGATAATCTAGCAAATATGGAATTTATCAATAAATACTGCTACGGCTTTGATAAACTAGCCCGTCATGTCAAACAATACACCCCAAAATGGGCAGAAGAAATTTGCGGTATAAAGGCTGAAACTATTGAAGAAGTAGCGTGGGAATTTGCCAGATTTGCTCCACATGTCCTAGCTATCGCACCGCGTAGATTTTCAAGATACGCAAACGACACGCAAACAGCAAGAGCAATTGCGATTTTAAATGCGATTATGGGAAATTACGGCGTAAAGGGCGGAACTTGGGTAAATCAAAGTATAAATTTAGCTAAGCTCCCAAAAGATGATGAAGCACCGGCTGTAAGGGAGCCAAGGGCTGATGGCGTTGGCACAAGGTGGCCGTTTAATCCGCCAAATTTAGGACTAAGTGGCGAAATTTATCGCGCGACTTTAAGCGAACAACCATATCCGATAAAAGCGTGGCTGACCTACGATACAAATCCATTAGGACACACGGCAGTCGAAGCAAACGGCGTCATGAAATCAATCGAAAAGCTAGATTTTATTATGTCGATAGATACACAGATGAACGATTTTTGCGCATATTGCGACATAGTTTTGCCTGAAAGCACATATTTAGAAAAAGACGACGGCCCATATATCCAAAAATACGATGTGCCGTTTGTGGCTGTAAGAAAGGCTGCGATTAAGCCGCTATACGATACTAAGCATGTTTTTGACATAGTGCGTGGGATTTGCAAACGCTTTGATATGGACGAGTATTTTACCATTTCGCCAAGCGACGCGATAAATAATTTCGTAAATTCACTCAGCCCCGAAGATAAAGAAAAATTTGAAAAAGACGGCATTTTGTGCGATTATTTAGCCGATGCGTATCCGCAAAGTAGCGGAAAACCACTAAGCTTCCCGACAAGCACGGGCAAAATTCATCTATACAACCCTGATATGGAAAAAATGTATGAGGAATACGGCGATGTCTGCGCGCCACTGCCTACTTGGGTAGCACCGCCACAGCCAAAAGAAGGCGAATTTAGACTTTTATTTGGTAGAGGCCCTGCTCACTCACATGCAAGAAGCCAAAATAACAAGCTCTTACTCGAACTTGAAGATGATAGCCCGATTTGGATAAATCCTGATGATGCTGCAAATTTAGGTTTAAAAACTGGCGATAAAGTCATAATGATAAATGCTAAAACAGGGCTCAAATCAAAACCGCAAAATATAAAAATCACAAAGCGAATAACCAAAGGCAATGTCTTTATCCACCACGGCTTTGGGCATGTTAGCAAAGAGTGGAGTAACGGCTTTGATAAAGGCATTAGCGATGTTTATTTTTGTAGTAACGACATTGATCCTGTTAGTGGTTGTAGCGGCTTAAACAACGGCTTTGTTAGACTTGAAAGGGCGTAAGATGAACTCACTAATAAATAAAAATCACAAAAAAGAAAAAAACCTAGCTATGGTGATTATCGGCGATCGCTGTATCGGGTGCGATGCGTGTTATGTAGCGTGTAAAACCGAGTGGGAAGTGCCGCTTTTCAAAGAAGCGTATCGCACAAGGGTTTTTGAAGTCGAAAACGAAGACAACGCAGGAAATCCGATTTTAAATTTCTTGCCTGTGCTTTGTAACCACTGCGAAAACTCCCCTTGCGTGGCAGTTTGCCCGACAGAAGCTAGTTTCAAGCGCGAAAAAGACGGCATCGTCATCGTCGATCCCTCTCTTTGTATAGGGTGCAAGGCGTGTATGGTAGCCTGTCCGTATAATGCCAGATATTACGACGAACACAAGCAAAGCGTCGATAAATGCACATTTTGCGCCCCAAGAGTGGATAAAGGTTTGCTTCCGGCTTGTGTAACCACCTGCGTGGGAAAATCGCGAAATTTTGGCGATTTAAATGACCCAAATAGTGATGTTTCGCAAATTTTGGCTAAGGCGACAAGTATAACTCGCCTAAAAGAGAGCGACGGACTTGAACCAAATGTTTATTATGTGACGATAAATTCATAGGAGAAAATGATGAAAAAGATAATTTTAAGCATGGTTTTACTTTGCAGTTTTGGTTTTGCGGAGAATTTGCAAAGCTACAATACTTCAAAAGCGCAGGCGGAGCATTTTGTAAATTTATCACGCGAAGCTGTGGCAAAAAATAATCTCACACTTGCTAGGGCATACGCAAAAAAGGCGATTCAAGCAGACGCTTACAACAAAAAAGCGTGGGAAAGCTATGATGATGTCATCCAACGCCTAGCCGATGAAGGTATGATAGACGAATTTGGCGCCAAAGCCGATGAAAGCGAAGCCGCCGCGCCGAAACCTAGTGGCGCACCAGCGCAGTTTGAGGGTTGCTAGTGAGAAGAATTTGCGAAATTTTAAAAGGGCTAAATTTTAAAATTTTCGCAAATTTTGCTATTTTGTTTTTTTGCGTAAGCGCATTTTCGCAGATAAACTCATGCACCGCCTGCCACGAAAATTACGGCTCACTAAGCCCCTCACACGATGAGGTTGCCTGTCAGAGTTGCCATGGGGGCAACGAGATTGCTAGCGAAAAATCGCTCGCTCACATCGCCCTAATCCCAAATCCAGCCACGCTAGAAAACGCCAAAAGCCGTTGCGCGCGCTGTCACAAGGACCAAATCGCCCGCGTTAGCACCACAGTAATGCAAACCCAAAATCCAATCAAGCAAAATTTGCTAGGTGAGTGGGCGAAGCAGGGCGCAAGCTCTGATTTTAACGCAGAGCAAATCGAAAAATTCGCCAAGGACCACTACGCCAAAGCCTGCGCCAGTTGTCATATCTCGCAAGAAAAAGAGGTTTTTATAAATCAAAATATCGCCAAAGGTGGCGGGTGTGGGGCGTGTCATAAGGCTTCAAATTTAGATGAAAATTTCTTGCTCTCCCCGTTTTTTGCTAGCAAAAATGCAAATTCTGCGCCAAATTTAAGCATAAATTCCAGTGTAAATTCCAGCGCGCACGCAACCTCCCCAAACACTGCGCCCAAAACCCACACCCGATTTTCCACCGCAATCCCTAGCCAAAACTGCCTAGCCTGCCACAACCGCTCGGCTCGCATTGGTTTTGCGTATTATGGAAAATTCGAAAGCGAGGGAAGCAAGGCGCCTTTCGAGCAGAGCCATACGCTCTCCGACGGGCGCCATTTTCACGATTTGCGCGCCGATATTCACTATGAAAGGGCAGGGTTAGGGTGTGTGGATTGCCACACTAGCCTTGGGGTAATGGGCGATAAGAAAAACCACGCAAATATGCGCCACGCCGTGATTATCGCATGTGAGGACTGCCACGCGCCAAATTTTGCCCCACCAAACGAGATGGCGCGAAATTTAGCCAAAACAAATCCAAATATCCCAGATAGCGCGCTCATTGCCTACACAAAAAAGGGAAATTTCCCGCTTTACAATGTCGCCAAAGTGGGCGAAAAAGCAGTCCTTACGCGCAAAAAAGACGGAGCAAAATTTGAAATTTCAGCGCTAAAACACCCAGCACACGAGCCTTTGCACGCAAATTTATCCTGCCAAGCCTGCCACGAAAAAAGTGTGGCAAGCTGTTTTGGTTGCCACGAGCAAAGATTTGCGGGCGCAAAGCAGTTTGAGTGGCAAAAGGGCGAATACAGCGAGGGTGCGTGGAGCGAAATGCGTAGTTTTTTGCGCTTCGAAGACCCAGCTTTGGGCGTGAGAAATGACGGCAAAATCGCAAACCTCGCCCCAGGCTGTCAAGTCGTGGCTAGTATCTACGAAAATGGCGCCACGAAGCACTTTGACGCCCTTAGCCTAGCCAGCTGGGCGCAACACAGCGTTGGCAAGAGCAAAACCTGCGCCGCTTGCCACTTCTCGCCGTCTTCGCTAGGGCTTGGGCGCGGTGTTTTGGGCTATAAAAACGGCGAGATTTCATTTAGTCCAAATTTGGCAAATTTTGGCGAGTTAAATTTCGCCCTTGACGCCTTTGCTAGCCCCACAGGAGCGCAAAATCAAATCATTTCTAAAAACGATTCCACGCTAAATTTAACTCAAATGAAAAAAATCCTTGACGCCTATGCCTGCGCTATCTGTCACGATCGCTACGATGATAAAATTTATGCCGATTTTAACGCCTCAAAGGCCAAATTTAGGGCAGGGGAGACGAAATGTTTAGAGTGATAAATTTGATATTTTTTGCGCTTTTAAATTTCGCTTTTTCTCAAAATTTATCCTGCGAAAACTGCCATAGCGTGGAGAAATTTGACGCGCAAAATCACAATTTTTCATGCGAAAGTTGTCACAAAAGCAAAATTTCACCCTCAGATTTCCCGCAAAGCTTAGCCAAATTTGGCGGATTTTCGCACGAAAATATCATCGCTCACCCAGCAAGCCCCGCGCATTATGGCAAGTTTTGTGGCAGCTGTCACGCCAAGCAAATCAGCGAATTTGAAAAAAGCAACCATTTCACGCACAAAAACGAGATAAAAACGATTTTTAGCGCATTTAACATGGATTTAAATCTTAGTTTGCAAGATTTTTTAAGCCAAAATTTGCCAAATTTAAGCGCGAAAGAGCGCGTGGTGGCGGACTTCGTGGAGCGCAAATGCCTAAAATGCCACGCCTATGATAACGGCGAGAAATCCCTTTTTTCGGCTCACGGAAAGGGTTGCATGGCATGCCACGCTAGCTACGCACCCAGCGCACAATACAGCGGCAGCGACGCGAATACTAGCGCGCGCCCACACTCGCGCACACACACGCTCTCGCGCGCGGATAATGAAGTTTGCGCCTCTTGCCACAACAAATACTTCATCGGCACCGATTTTATGGGGCTTTTCCCACAAAATACACACAAAGACTACCGCACGCCGTTGCAAAAAAATGGAAATTTCCCAGGGCTACGGCATGGCGTGACATACGCAAATTTGCGCCCTGACGCACATTTTAGCGCGGGGCTAGTGTGCGCGGATTGCCACAAAATGAGCGAAACCAAAAGCTGTGAGGCTTGCCACGAAACCGCCACGCAAAATAACACCTCGCACAAATTCCACCAAAATTTGGAGTGCGCCACCTGCCACAGCGCGTGGGGCGGGAGTTTTTACGAACTAAATGCTATGCTTGATTTTAGCAAGGATTACGAAAACTGGCAAAATTTAATCGAATTTGACGCAAGCGTCAAGCGATTTAACGCACGCGCCCTGCGCCAAAATACGCGCCCTGCGCCGTTTTCGCGCACGCTTGGAGGCGAGAGAAAACCTGGAATTTGGCATAGCGCGTTTAGTTTAGAACGATTCGAAAATGTCCTTTTGGTGCGCAAAAATAACGGCAAAATCGCCCTAGCGCGTCCTGTGTTTGGCTATAATCTTGGCATAAAAGATGAAAATGCTAGCGTGGCTAAATTTGGCGAGAGTGGCGAGAGATTCGAGGTTTGGAAGCCGTTTTCGCCTCATAGCGTGCAAAAAATCGGCAAATCCTGCGAGGCCTGCCACGAAAATCCGCTCCAAAGCGGAGAAACTCACGGCGGTATTAGCGAGCTTTTCGCGCCTAAATTTTGCGAAAACCCTAGGCAAAAAAAATGCGCCAAACTGCTTGACGCTAGCCCTTTAAACGAGCGTGAAATGCAGAATTTGAAGTCGATTTTATACAAAAAAACAAGAGCGAAGGAAATTTTAAATCTAAATTAGAAATTCCGCAAAATTTGCGGAATTTCGCTGTATTTTTAAGGGGGAAGCTAAAAATTTATGCGTTTTTTGCAGCCTCTAAAACTGCTTCGTAGTTCGGCTCTTCGGTGATTTCAGCCATGATGTCTTTGTATGCAATTACGCCGCCGCTGATGACGAAAACCGCTCTTGCATTTAGCCCTGCTAGCGCGCTATCTTCGATTAAAATTCCATAGCTTTTGGCGAATTTTTTCGCTCTAAAATCGCTCGCTGTGCGCAAGTTTTCGATACCCTCTGTCGTGCAAAATCTACCCATTGCAAACGGCAAATCCATTGAAACCACGATTACTTCGGTATTTGGCAAGCTTGCTGCTTTTTCGTTGAATTTGCGAGCCTCGCTAGCGCAAACTGGCGTATCTAACGACGGAACGGCTACGATGATTTGTTTTTTCTCGCTTTTGCCAATTACGATATCTTCTAAATCCTTGCCAGCGACTACAACTTCTGGCGCAGCCTCGCCGACTTTTACTTCATTTCCGCCCAAATTTACGGGGTTTCCTAAAAATTTTACTTGCATTTTTTCTCCTTGTAAAAAATAAAACACATTTTATCTCATAAAATTTAATAAATTATTTTTTGGCGCAAAATTTTAAAATTTGGCTATAATTTCGCCCAAATTTAAAAAAAGGAAATCCATGCAAACCCTCCCGCAAAACGCGCCTAAATTTCACCTCAACACCGCCTACACGCTCTATTTGACACTAGGGGTTTTTAGCGCGCACAGATTTTATCTGAAAAAAAATGTAAGCGCGATTTTCCAGCTTCTTGGCGGACTTGGGTTTATCATCTTTGTCTGCTTTTTGGTGGCGTATGCTTTGATATCAAACGATAGCGCGCTCGAAATTTTGCGCTCCATAAGGCCAAGCCTCGAATTTGACGACCAAGATACACTTAGGGCTAGGGAAAATTTAATAAAACCGATTATGGTCTTTGCACTGCCAAATTTAGCCTATTTGGCGTGGATAATACACGATTTTTTCAATTTAGAAAAAATGGTAGATAGCGCAAATCTTAGCGCAGGGTGCGAGATCGAAAATTTAAGCGATAATCCCAGCGAAAATCCCAGCCAAAGCCTAAATTTCGAAGAAAAAAGCACGAATTTAGCCTCGGCTAGACAGCTAGCTTACATTGGGTGCGGACTTTTGATTTTAATGGCAGTTTTAAACATTTTTGGCACCAAAATTAATGGCGCCGAACTCGCCTCAACAGCGGGGCAAATCTGCCTTGCAATGAGCGCGTATTTCATCGCTAGCACAATTTGCTCAAAGACGCTTTTGCGAAATTTAACCCTTTTTGTCGTATTTGACGGCCTTGCGCTAATCCCGTTTTTGATGATGATGTTTGGGGATAAAAGCCTGGTTGTATTTGTTTTCGGCGCAGTATTTACGGGGCTTGGCGCATGCTTTGCTCTGCTGATTTACAAAGAGCTTTTCCAGACGAGCGGGTGCGAAATTTTCGTTAAGGCGTTTTTTGTATATGCGCTCTCGTGCGTGATTGGGCTAGTTTTAGTCTATTTTAATCCGATTTTAGCGATAATCGCGGTGCAAATTTGCTCGATTATAAATTCGCTTTTTATCATTGCTTGTGCCAAAGATAGCCGAAATTTCGAAATTTCGAAAAACAACTATTATTTTACGAATTTGAAATTTCACATTAGCGAATTTAACAAAATCAAATCATAAGGAGAAAAAATGATGAGTTTTGGCGAGGCGATTAGCGTTTGCCTCAAACAAAAATACGCCACATTTTCTGGCAGGGCTAGCAGAAGCGAATATTGGTGGTTTTACCTTTTTAGCGTTTTAGTAAATGTCGCAACCTCCGTAATCGACGCTGTGCTTGGCACAAATATCGTTTTGGGCTTTGACAAAAACGGCAACCCAGAGGTCATAGGAATCGTAGCTAGCGTGGTTGCTTTGGGCTTGCTTGTGCCATCATTTGCGGTTTTGTGGAGAAGACTGCATGATAGAGATATCAGCGGGTGGTATTTTGGCGCAATTTTTCTTTTATGCGTGCTTGGGATAATGTTTGCTGATGGAATTAGAATTTTGGCTATGCTGTTTTTATTTGTTGCTGTGGGGCTTATAATTTTTATTTTTATCTCTACGATTTTAAAAGGCACCGACGGAGCTAACAAATACGGCGACGATCCGCTAAATCCGCGCGCCGGTGGGAATATTTTCGTGCCTTAATCTTTTTAAATTCCTAGCAAAATTTGGATTTTTCCAAATTTTGCTTTTCTTTAAATTTTACTCTCGTTAAATTTTGCTTTGTAGATACTGCGTCTGAAATTTCAAATTTTAAGATATGGGCAAAATTTTAATTTAGGGCGGGCAAGGATGCCCACCCTACGAAACTGCAACACAAAATAGCTTTTGGTTGAAATTTTAAATTTCAAAAATTTATAAAAGCAATTTGAAATTTAAAATTTCTATTACGAGTTGCAAACCGCAGTTTAAACCACGGCTTGCAAAGTGAAATTTATATGAGCTATTTTACTAGTGCTCACCTTTTCATAGCTTTTTTAATATTTGCCTTGCTTTTTTAATATTTGCCTTCATCGCATCTGCAAGTGGAAATTTAACTACATATTTACCATCTTTTATCTCAAAAACCGCACCTTTTAGCTCGCCTTTTTCATAGGCTAACTCTCGGTATATATCCTTTAATTCGGCCTCGCGAGCAAGCTTTTTGTTGTGAAAATTAGAGAAATAATGATCTGAAGTGATGAAATATGTGTCTCCCAAGTCTTTACTTATTTTATCAACTTTATCGTATATATCTTGGTCCATTTCAGAAAGCGTAATTGTAGAATTTTCAACATCGATATCACTATCTCGTATGATTAGATACTTACCATACCCATTAATAAATATAACACCAGCCCTTCGCCATATGTTTTTGTTAATATCTGATATATTTGACTTACTAGCCAGCATATCCGAAACAGAGCCTAGCTTTTTATTTTTTTTAAAATAATCATTTATAAAATCCAACTCATAATATAAATATAGTACATTATCTGCACCATTTTTAAGACTGCTTTGTGAACTATAAAGTTCCTTTGCATATGGTTCAAATTTGCCTTCACAAGCGAGTTTGGCGGTTTGGTTCGTATCTACCTTAAAGCAACCATCGTTTTCGAACAAAACGACAAAATCCTTCAAACTCATCGCCTCGACCTCTTTTTCTGCTTTTTCAAGCGCTGGGTCTTTTGGCTTTTCTACCGATCTCTCGATTGGTTTTTGAGCGACTTCTTGCGCTGGTTTCTCGGTCTCGCCCCCAGCATTTGCACTAGACTGGCTATCGTCGCCACCACATCCTGCTAGCACCGCGCACAGCGCACTAGCCAACATAAATGAAAATAAATTTTTCATATCCATCCTTTGGTTAGAAGTGTTGTAGGGTGGGCGTTTTGCACCGAAAATTCGGCAACCTTATGGTGGGCAAAATGCCCACCCTATGATATTATATTAATTCTTTTTGCCGTCTGCTTTATTTTTAACAGCAATATAAAGTGTGTTTAAATCCGCAGAATTTAGCCCTGTAAATTTCTTTGCAGCGCTGATTGTCTTTTTCCCAAAAACGCCATCGGCTTTGAGTTTATAGCCGTTTTTGATAAGAATTCGCTGGATTTGCATGGTTTTTTCTCTATTGCTTAGATTTATACTTTTGATAACCTTGTTATCTGTCGGTGTATTAGAGGGTGTGTTATCGCCTGAAACAAGCCATATAAAACCAACTATGAGAAGTAATCCAAGAATGCCTCCACCACTGCTAACTTTTTCATACCGATTTCCCCACATGTCATAATAAGCCATATTGAACCTCTAATATCACATAAACGATTATTTGTAGGTTTGGATACCTACAAATAAACATAGAATTAACGAAATTCTCGTCTGAAAAATTTAGGACCTTTTTTATAGCTTAAATTTTGTAAAAATCTATATGCACCTATGACGATACCGACCAATCCACCGATACAAACAAGGCCACCAATAGCGCTACCCATAGCAGCACCTACGATAAACAATATTACACCCAAAATTAAAGTTGGAGCCCACGATACACCATATCTAATCTCAGCTTGGCAACCACTGCAAACTGATACTCCGTATTTGATGTCGTCCTTGCCACAAAATGGGCAGTCTAAGTGTAGCTCTTCATCCATAGTTTTCTCCTTGAAAAAAAATAAAGTTTTATTCTACCCCCCCCCCCCCTTAAAATGGGTTGAAATTTTGATTATGTGGTGCAAAATTTTGTATTGATTTATTATAAGCTTGCGAAGTAACTTTGTAAATTGAGGAATTCGTAGAAATTTCGTTGGATTTTAAAAAGCAAAATTTCGGGGCAGTATTTCAAATTTGCGATAGCGGAATTTTGAAATTTGCAAAATTTTGTAGAATTTTAAAATTTGGCTAGAAAATCCTAGCCAAATTTTGCTTATTTCGCGCCTTTTGGCGGCATAAACGCAGTTAGCGTAATGTCTTCGCCGTCTTTTGGTTTATAAGGCTCGATATTTACAAGGCAAGTGTGAGAGATATTTCCGTTAGCTAGTTTGCTTGTCGGAATATCGATAGTAAGCACATTTGCCGAGCCGTTTTTGCAAAGTCCGTTTTCGTTTGGATCATACCAAGCACCTTCGCATAGTTTTACGACATTTCTTGGCGTGTCATCATTTACAACCGCACCTGCTAAAATTTGACCCCTAGCGTTGAAAACTCTTACCAAATCGCCGCCCTTTATACCTAGCTCTTTTGCGTCTTCTTCGTTGATGAAAATCGGCTCTCTTCCAGCTACTGCATAGCTATCTCTTAGCTTAGTTTGGTTTTGTTGTGAGTGTAAGCGATCATTTGGGTGTGGGCTTATCATGTGGAATCTGGCTGGTTTATCCTTCATACCTAGCCACTCGATTGGCTCAAACCATGTCGGGTGAGCCTTGCAGTCATCATAGCCCATTTTTTCGATAGTTTCAGAGTAAATTTCGATTAGTCCGCTTGGTGTGCCAAGTGCATTTAAAATCGGATCTTCTCTAAAATCTGCAAAAGTTACATAGCTTTCGCTCTCCATTGTAGGGAAAAATTCAGTCGGTTCGTTTTTGTTCCACCACTCTTCAAAACTTGGCATTTTTATTCCCAAAGCTTCGTTTGCATTTACTTGATTTGCCGCTGTTTCATAGAACTCTTTTATCCAGTCCATTTCGGTTTTGCCGCCTTCTGTGTAGGCTTCTGCAAGTCCGTCCGCATAAGCTTTACACAAATCAACGAAAACTTGATAATCATCTTTTGCGCCAAATTGTTTTTCTACGACCTGTTTTTGTGGGACGATATGCATATTTGTATAGTCCCCTGTCATAGAAATATCGTTTCTTTCATAAGAACTAGTTACAGGGAAAACGATGTCAGCCATTTTTGCTGTCGGTGTCCAGTAAATTTCATTTACGACGATAGTTCGTGGTTTTCGCCAAGCCTTGACATTTTTGTTTGTGTCTTGTTGTTGTGTGAGCGGATTTCCGCCGACCCAGTAGATAAAATCCATATCAGGATATGTGATTTTATTTCCGTTATCATCAAGTGTGGCACCCGGATTTAGCAAAGCGTCCGCGTTTCTTGCGACAGGATATGACATCAAAGCAGTATTAGATAGCCAAGATTGCGCTGCATTTTCTTTTGCCCCATCAGCATTAGCAGGACCCATATATTTGCCGTCTTTGATAACGCCTACGCTTCCTGCGTTGATTGTTTTAATCACGCCACCAACGCAACTTGGAGTTCCGCCGTTTGCATAGTGGTAGCTAAAACCAAATCCACCACCAGGAAGCCCGATTTGACCAAGCATACTAGCAAGAGTTACTATCATCCAATGCACTTGTTCGCCGTGGTGCGCTCTTTGCATACCCCAACCAGCCATAATCATAGTGCGATTATCAAAGAATTTTTCGGCTAATTCTTTTATAACTTTTGCTTCGATTCCGCAAATTTTCTCTGCCCACTCAGGTGTTTTTTCTACGCCGTCTTCTTTGCCTAGTAAATACTGCTCAAATTTATCAAAGCCAACGGTGTAAGTGCTTAAAAATTCTTTATCATATTTACCTGATTTTAGTAGGTGATTTGCCATAGCTAACATCATCGCGACATCGGTATTTGGAGTAGGTCTGATATGAGTAGCTTTGCCTTCGAAAAATTTAGTTGTGATTGTTTTGAGCGGGTCAATTATAATGATTTCTTTACCGCTATCGCGCAATTTTTCAAAATATTTAAACGAGCCTTCATCAGAAACCGTAAATGACAAACGCAAAGTGCCGATTGGATTCATACCCCAAAGCACAACGACTTTTGAGTTTTCTAAAACCACAGGCCAAACGGTTTGTTGCTCATAGACTTGGCTAGATCCCACGACATGCGGTAAAATCACTTGCGCAGCTCCGGTTGAAAAATCCCCGGTAACGCCCACAAAACCACCTGTCATATTCATAAATCTATGAAGAAGTGTTCTTGCCATGCCAAGTGCGCCTGAGCTTTGCCAAGCGTAGCTTCCTGCACAAATGCTATTCATACCCTTTTGTTCGCGTGTTTTTTTAAGTTCTCTTGCGACAAGTTTGATAGCCTCTTCATAAGGCACTTCGACCCACTCGTCCTTGCCACGAAGCTCAGGTTTTGGGCTATCTGGGTTTTCAAGGTAGCTTTTGCGAACCATTGGGGCTTTGATTCTTGCTTTATAAACCAAATCGTCCATGGCTGTTTGCAAAGGATTTGGCACATTTGAAGTTTTTTTCCAAGCCTGTGATTTTACGATTTTGCCGTCTTTTACGGTAGCTTTTAAAATTCCCCAGTGCGCCGCAGTGAGAACTTCGCCGTTTTTAACCAAAGCGGTATTTGCCTCTGCCCCAAGGGCAAAATTTGGAATTGCGCTAGCAGCACCCAGAGCGACGCTGCCTTTTAAGAAACTTCGTCTTTTCATCTTTTCTCCTTTAATCGACATTAATGTCTTTTGAATGTTTTTGTAAATACTGAGTGATAACCCAAATTTCATCTTGGGTTAATGGCGTGCGTGATTGCATTGATTTAATCAGCGCAGGCCATCTATTTGCGACCTGAGTTTCGCCTCTGTGAAGCGGGTGGCAGGTGCCGCAGTTTTCTTCGTGGTTTTTCTTCGCTGTGCTAAAAATCGCTTTCAAATCCGTTTCTAGCGCGTCTGGTGAAGTATAGGCTGTGATTTTTACCTTGTTATACTCGCCTAAATTCTCCAAAACCTCAGCGTCGAATTTCGCCTGTTTTGAAAAAGCAACCGAGATAATTCTCGCCTTAGGGGTAAAATAAATGATATTTTGCGCCTTTGCGCTTTGGTAGCCTTCAAGGCTAAATTTGACCTTTTTATCATCTGCTTCGATGATTTTGATCTCATTTGTCGGCATTAATCTTCCGACACTTTCGCTTAAATCTGCACTTAGGCTGATATTTTTAACAGCTACGCTATACGCGCTATCGCCCACGCTAAGGGCGTTTGCGGCGCAGGTTAAAAGACCTAAGCAAAGAGCTAAATTTAGAATTTTCAAATTTTCTCCTTTGTAAAATTTTGATAAATTTTATAAAAAACAAAAATAAAAATTTGTCATTTTTATGACAAATTTAGTTTTTATTATCGATACTTAACCTTTTTGTGAGATAATAAAAATAAAAAGGCATTTTATGGGGACTAGGACGACAGGGGTTTTTGAGGGCGAGGAGTTATCGTTTTTCGGCAAAGAGGATTTGGATAAATTCAGACGCATTTCCTATCAAAAAGGCTCGATGATTTACGCTCAAAAAAAGCTTTTTATGATAATCCTAAAAGGCGAGGGCAAGCTAAATACCTACCACGAAAGCGGCAGGGAGTATGTGCTAAGCTACTTTGGGGCGGGTTCTTTCGTGCTAGTCGATACCTTTTCGTCATTTGAAATCACAAAAGACGCTGAAATTTTAGAGGCAAATTTATCCACCGTGATTGATCTGTTTGAGTTCAACCAAGACTTTGCGATTTATCTTTTTAACTCGTTTTTGAAAAATATGACAATGCAAAAAAATGTGATAAAAGAGCTGGTTTTTGATAGCGTCGAAACCCGCACATATAAATTTTTGCTCCAAATCTCACAAGAGGGCGTCGCGCATGTAAATGGCGGTGTCAGCGAAATCGCAAGCTTCGTCGGAGCCCCGCGCCAAAATGTCTCCGTGGCTGTAAATAAGCTAATCAAAAATAAAAAAATCCAAAAATTAGATCATCAAAATTTTAAAATTTTGCCCTAAATTTTCTTTGAAAACATAGCGTAAATTTGCGCACTCATCATCACAAATAAAACCGCTAAAATCACGCCAAAGGCTAAAATCATGCACTCAGCCATTGTGCCAAATTTCGCGCCCGGGATCAAATACCAGCCATTAGAATACAAATCCACAAAAAAACTTTGAATAGAATCTAGGCTCGTTCCTAGCGGAATTATGGGCGCGTCTAAGCCACAATCGCCAGTTGGCTTAAAAAAGCTAGCAAACCACTCATCAAGTGGCAAATTTAGCGGGAAATTTGGCTTAAATGAGCAACCATGCACGCCAAAAGGCAGATTACCTAAAATCGCGCTATGCACCTTGTATAGGTGGATTGAGCGAGCAATTCCATAAAATGCGCCCACAAAACACACGCCATAAGCGCAAAATTTAAGTAGCAAATTTCCCCCGCAAATCGTGCCTAAAATCGCGCCCAAAAGTATCACAAAAAATGCTAGTCTGATATACACACACTGCTCGCAAGGCGCCATAAATAGGTATTCTTGGAAAAAATAGTGCGCGATAATAATCAAAAGCGCGCAGACGAAAATCAGATAAATCCAAGGCTTCGCGCTGTTTTGCCACGCGCAAATTTTAAACAGCACTCTACTCATTTTTATTCGCTAAAAAATTAATTAAATTCGCAAATTCAGCCGTTGAAGTTATTTTGTCTGTTTTTATGAGGTATTTACCACCCACCACAAAGGCCGGCACGCCCTGAATAAGTGCGACATCATAGCCCTCGTCCCAAAGCCCAAGTAGCTCCAAAACTTCGCTATTTTGCAATTCGCTCTCGTAAATTTCGCGCGTGATCCCGCCTGCTTCAAAGCCTGTTTGCAAAAATTTCATCTCGTCCATATCGGCACTCGGGCGCTCTTTTTTGTCGTGATAACTCTCAAAATATGCAAATAAAATTTTCTTAAATTTCGAATTTGGCGAGTTTGGGGCTATATTTTCTCTTTTATCCAAAACTCTGGCCACAGCCAAAATTTTACTCACACTCACGCCAAATTCGCCCATAGCGTGCATGTGAAACGGCTCGTAAGTAGCCGAGATCTCGCCTAAAATTTCAGGCAGGACATTTTGATAATATTTATAGCAAAACGGACAAGCATAGCTAGAAATCGTCACGAAACTGCCCTTATCCACACTTAGTGGTTTATCCAAAACCAAATAATGCTCGCCTGCGCTAAATTCGCCATTTCCGCCGTCCCCGTGAGTGTTAGTCCCACCCATCATATACACACCAACGCCCAAACCAACGAGCAGAGCGAGGATAAAAACTAGTAGATTTTTTTTCATAAATTTTCCTTTTTTACTCAATTATAATGAAATTTTAAAAATTTTGGCTAAAATTTGGCGAATTTAAATTTTCAAATTTCAAAGGAGAAAAGATGAAAAAACTTTCCTTAATTTTGGCGATTTTCGCCACGATTTTTTTGGGCGGTTGTGCTAGCACGACCCAAGGCGGCGCTGTGGGGGTAAATCGCACCCAGCTACTCACGGTAAGTGAAGCCGAGCTTGACAAGGCAGCGGCAAGCTCATACACGCAAGTAATCAGCCAAGCAAAAAGCCAAAAAAAGCTAAACACCAACGCCAAACAAACCAAAAGGGTCAAAACAATCTCAAATAGATTGATTAACCAAGTAGGCGTTTTCAGACCAGATGCGCGCAACTGGAACTGGCAGGTAAATGTCATCGAAGATCCGACCGTAAATGCGTGGTGCATGCCAGGGGGTCGCATTGCCGTTTATACAGGCATTATCAATAAGCTTAGCCTAACTGATGGCGAGTTAGCAGCTGTCGTAGGACACGAGATCGCTCATGCTCTTCGCGAACACTCACGAGAGCGAGCCAGCACAGAGTCTATAAAAAACCTAGGCATTTCAATCGGCGCGCAAGCCGCTGGGCTAGGGGATTTGGGCGCGACTGGATTAGCGATTTTAGGTCAGTATGGATTTAGTCTGCCGTTTTCTCGCTCACACGAAACAGAGGCCGATATCATGGGCTTAGAGCTTATGGCGCGCGCTGGATACAATCCAAACGAAGCCCCAAATGTATGGCGCAAAATGGCGAAACTAGAAAGTGGTAGCAAAACGCCTGAGTTTTTCTCAACTCACCCAGGCGATGAAACCCGTATCAAAAACCTAGAAAAAACAATCCCGCTCGTCATGCCACTATACGAACAAGCCAAAAAAGGTAAAAAATAGCTTCGTAAGCTTCATCGGTGCGAAATTTGTGAAATTTCGCACCAGCTAAATTTCAAAATTCCGCACTTTTAAAATTTAAAAAAATTTGTGAAAATTAGTTTAATTTTGCTATAATCTGCATTTTATTTTAAATTCAAAGGATTAAATTTTGGACACGGATCGTTCGGTCTTTATGTTACTTCTCGCTTTTGTTTTAATTTTTTTAAATGCTTTTTTTGTTTTATCTGAATTTGCCCTTGTTAAAGTTCGACGCTCAAAACTCGAAGAATTCGTCAAAGACAAGGTCGCAAACGCCTCACTCGCTCTAAAAATGACAAACTCAATCGATACCTACCTAAGCGCCTGCCAAATCGGCATTACGCTGGCTTCCCTCGCCCTTGGTTGGATAGGCGAGCCAGCCGTAGCTAGCCTAATCCGCAAGCCACTTGCTAGCCTAAATTTAGGCGAGGCTAGCGTGCATACCGTGGCTGTGATTATCGCGTTTAGTATCATTACGACACTGCATATCGTCCTAGGCGAGCAGGCCCCAAAACTAATCGCAATCGCAAAATCCGAAAAAATCGTGCTTTGGATAGCTAGACCGCTTTATTGTTTTTGGGTTTTGTGTCTGCCCGCGATTAAGGCATTTGATTTCGTCGCATCAAGCGTGGTTAGGCTCTTTGGAATCCGCGCGGTCAAAGATAGCGAGGTCGCCCACTCCGAAGAAGAGATCAAAATCATCGCTAGCGAAAGCCTAAAAGGCGGAGTGCTAGATAGCGTGGAGACCGAAATCATCAAAAACGCCGTGGATTTTGGCGATACTGTGGCAAAGGAGATTATGACTCCGCGCAAGGATATGGTCTGCCTGGATAAAAACGAAAGCTACGAGGATAATTACCGCGTAGTTTTGGAGTCGAAATTTACCCGCTTCCCATACATCGACGGAGGCAAAGACACGGTGCTAGGACTAATCCATATCCGCGATATCATGCAACAAAACGGCGAGAAAAATTTCGATAAAATCGTGCGCAAACTCATTATCGTGCCAGAAAACTCCCCGATAACGAAAATTTTATCAATGATGAATAAAGAGCGCATTTTCGCCGCCCTTGTCATCGACGAATACGGCGGAACGGCGGGGTTTTTGACCATGGAGGACATAATCGAGGAAATTTTTGGCGAAATCGAGGACGAATACGACGATATAGAGCAAAATTTCACCCGCATTGACGATAATACTTACGAATTTAAAGGTCGCTTCGAGATCGAAAATGTCGAGGAGATAATGGAAATCGCCTTTGACGACGAGACCGAGCAGCTCACGATCGGTGGATATGTCTTTAATCTCTTTGGTCGTTTGCCAGAAAATGGCGATGAGATAAGCGACGAAAACTGCGATTACACCGTGCTTGCGATGGACGGCACCTCGATAGCCTCGCTTAGGGTCAAGAAAAAAGAAAATTAAAAGGGCGAAAATGGATAATGTAATCAGATTTAGCGTTTCACTGCCAGAGGAGCTATTTGACGAGCTAAACTCGCGCGTGCAAAGTAAGGGCTATCCTAGCAGGAGCGAGTATATCAGAGACCTAATCCGCGAGAAAATCGTAAATGATAAATGGAGCGATGAAAACAGCGACAGCGAGGGGCTTGGCGTGATTTGTATAGCGTATTCGCACCACCAAAGCGACCTGCTCGAAAACCTAATCGAGCTCGAACACCACGCTAAAATCGATGTTGTCTGCACGAACCATATCCATGTCGATCACGATAACTGCTTAGAGACCATAAATGTGCGTGGCAAAATGGGCGAAATCGAGAAATTTAGCGCCAAAATCGGCGGACTTAAAGGTGTGAAATTTTCGCAACTTGTCAAAATTGCAATTACGAAAGCGTGAAATTTGAAATTTTAAATTTGAAATTTGGCGCGGAATTTTTAAATTTTGCTTTTTAGTGTCATTGCGAGAATTTTGCTTTGCAAAATTCGAAGCAATCGCCAAATTCAAAATTCCCGCGCCAGTATCTAGGTTTGCGAAGCGAAATTTTTCTAAGTTACTCCACAGCGTTTAAGAAAATATAGTAAAAATTACTAGATTTTTTCGTGACATCAAATGTCCAAATATCGCTTTTTTCGCTATTTTCTTTGCGCGAAAACGCACTATTTTGCCCGAAATTTTTCTCAAATTCGCTAGCAAGCCCTTTGCAAATTTCGTCATTTTTATCTATTGCGATTTCTACTTCGTGGGAGCCAATGGTAGCGTATTTGGCGCAGTTTTTACCAGCTACGGCGATAGGGTTTGGGATATTTGTCATTTGCTCAACTTGGTTTTCAAATTTTCCCATAGCAGTGTGGTATGCGTAAAAATCATCAAGCAAGACCGAAATCCTTCTTAAACCATTTAAAATTTCTACTCTTTCGCGTGGGAGCTTCGCCATAATTTTTTCGTTCGCTTCGCTTACGGCGTTGCTAGCATTATTGCACTCGACCGCGTCTATATAAGCCACAGAGCCCGTTTTCGCGCACTCTTGCACCCTTGCCTTAGCGATTTGCAAGTTTGCCGCGAAGTATTCATAGCTTCTTGGCCCTTCATCCGCATACCCACACACAAAACCCATAGCCACAAGGCTTGGGATTAAAATTTTTTTCATTTTTTCTCCTTTATTAGATTTTCGACGCGATATCCCAAATTTGCACTAGCAAAATTTCACTCAAACGCCCTAAAATGCGCCTCATCTGCGAATTCTAACATCTCTTTATCGCCCCTGCTATCGCCATAAGCGATGATTTTTTCAAATTCGCTCAAATCATAAGCTTCTTTTATGCGCGCCACCTTTTGCGCCCCGTAGCAGTTTAAACCATCGATTTCGCCGGTGATTACGCCACCTTTTTTCTCAATTTTTGTGCCCAAAAGTTCGAGCCCATTTTCTTTGCACCAAGGGGCTAGCCAATCCTCCAAAGAGGCCGTTACGATGACGACTTTATCGCCATTTGCGATGTATTCTTTGATTTTTGCCATGGCTTCAAATTTGATAATATCTTCAATGTGCGTGGTGGAGTATTTTTTGCAAATTTTGGCGAATTTATCCACGCTCATACCGCCAAAAAAATGCACCATTAGCCGCCTGCGCGTGAAATTATTCGAACACAGCCCAAGCTTGTAGCCCAGCAAAATAGGGCTAAGCCTAAAAATCCCGCGTAAAAATTTCTTAAACCCCACGACATAGGCGATAAATTCGAGCAACGAATCGTCTCTGGTAATCGTCCCGTCGAAGTCAAAACAAACTAATTTCATAAAAATCCTTTTGGTTAAATTTTACAAAACTAGAATAAAAATTCGGAAATTTTATGGTGTGTTAATAGCCGAATTTACGGGAAATTTACCAAATTTTGCAGGCAAAATTTAGCTATCGCAAATTCTAAACACTGTGCCGAAATTTTTATTTCGCTAAATTTTGTTTTTTAAGTGTCATTGCGAGCCCGCTTTGCGGGCGTGGCAATCTACAAAATTTAAAAATCTAACCGCGCAAATGGCAGAATTTTAAAAGTCAAATTTAATGAAATTCAAAATTCTGCCATTTGCCCTGCCGTTAATTTCGACTTTGTAGATTGCCACGCTGTGCTTTCGCACGGCTCACAATGACACTTAAAAGCAAATTTGACTAAATTTTGAATTTCAAAATTCAACGATTTCCCCAGATTGCTTCGTCGTGGGAAAAGCTCTTGACACTTTTCTGTGCTCCTCACAATGACAGCATTGTAGGCAAAATTTAGAATTTATGGTGGAAAGGATGCCCACCCTACGAGATTTTTGGAATTTTAAAATTCGGGGCAGTATTTCAAGGTTGCGATAGCGGAATTTAAGGAGTAAAATTTAGAAAAATTTGAGCAAAATTCGTGCAAAATTTAGCCAAATTTCGCACGAATTTTAAAATTTACGAATTAGTTTTCGACATGCGTCTGCGCGTGGTCGGGTCTAGGTAGCGTTTGCGCACGCGGATATTTATCGGAGTAACCTCGACTAGCTCGTCTTCTTCGATCCACTCTAATGCGCGCTCCAAATTTAGGCTTCTTGGCGGAACTAGCTTAATCGCGTCATCGCTACCGCTAGCGCGGACATTTGTTAGGTTTTTGCCTTTGATTGGATTGACATCTAGGTCGTTTGGACGGCTGTGTTCGCCGATAATCATACCAACATAAACCTTGGCTTGTGGAGCGATAAATAGCACGCCACGATCTTGGAGATTCCATAGGCTATATCCCAGCGCGACGCCATTTTCCATGCTAGTTAGTGCGCCGTTTTGGCGTTTTTCGACTGCGCCTGAAAACGGGCGAAATTCCAAAAAGCTGTGATTCATAACGCCCTCGCCACGAGTATCGGTCAAAAACTGGCTTCTAAATCCGATTAGCCCACGAGCAGGGATTTCAAACTCGATTCTAGTTTGGCCATCGCCTGTGGGGTTCATCACCTTCATTTCGGCTTTTTTGCGGCCGAGTTTTTCGATAACTGTGCCTGTGCAATCATCAGGAGCGTCGATTACTAGGTGCTCGAACGGCTCACATTTCACGCCGTCGATTTCTTTGATGATGACCTCTGGGCGACCTAGGCAAAACTCAAATCCCTCACGGCGCATGTTTTCAGCCAAAATCGTGATTTGAAGCTCACCACGACCGCTAACCTTAAATTTACCCTCGCCGACATTTTCATATCGCATTGCGATATTTGTTTTCATCTCCGCCGCTAAGCGCTCATCGATTTTGTTTGAAGTTACAAATTTACCCTCAGTTCCCGCTAACGGACCGTCATTTACGCTAAAAATTACGCTTAGAGTTGGCTCTTCGATATGAAGCGCATCTAGTGGCATAGGGTTTGCGGGATCTACCACGCTATCGCCTACATCAAGCGCATCAAATCCAGCGATAGCGACGATATCGCCAGTGCCGGCGTTGTCGATATCGATACGCTCCAAGCCGTTAAATCCGATAAGCTTCGAAATTCTGCCCGTTACCTTTGTGCCATCAGCCTTGGCAAGCATTACGCTTTGATTTTTTGAAATTCTACCATTGAAAATTCTAGCAATTCCGATTTTACCGACATAGTTGTCGTAATCAAGGGTGAATACTTGAAGTTGCAAAGAGTTTTCATCGCTACCGCTTGGGCTTGGCACATGAGATAAAATCGTCTCGAAAAGTGGCTTCATATCGACATTTTCATCGCTTAGATTGTGTTTAGCATAGCCGTTTTTTGCCGCAGCATACACGACTGGGAATTCGAGCTGTTCGTCGTTTGCATCAAGTGCGACAAAAAGGTCAAAAATCTCATTTACCACACGATCTGGATCTGCGGCTGGTTTGTCGATTTTATTTACCACGACGATTGGGCGAAGTCCCAAAGATAGGGCCTTTTTAACGACAAATTTGGTTTGTGGCATTACGCCCTCTTGTGCATCGACGAGCAATAAAACGCCATCGACCATTTTTAGCACGCGCTCGACCTCGCCACCGAAATCCGCGTGGCCTGGGGTGTCGATGATATTAATCTTTGTTTCCCCATAGCGAATCGCTGTATTTTTCGACAAAATGGTAATTCCACGCTCTTTTTCGATATCGTTGCTGTCCATTACGCGCTCGCCGACCTCTTGGTGCTCGCTAAATGTGCCTGATTGTTTCAAAAGTTCATCTACTATTGTGGTTTTTCCGTGATCGACATGGGCGATAACTGCGATATTTCTAATATTTTCCAAATTTTACTCCAAAATTTTATGTTTAAAAACTGATGATTATACACTAAAAATTCTTAAATTCTAAGAATACTCTTTGACCTCATTTACCAAATACTCATACACTCTTTGCTGGATTAAAGCGTCGTTTTCATCATCGCTAATGAGGCGTCTAAGGTGCGAGAAATCGATCTTTTTGACATAGCGAGGCGCATTTTTTATCTCTTTGTCGATTTCTACTAAAAGCGAGTCTAAATTTAGACTTTTGTAGGTGTGGGCCTTTTGGATATATTCGCTCACAATCGATACCAAAACCCCCACTCTGCGCGAATCGTCGCTATAAATTTCGCTTGCGATTTCACGCAGGTTTTCGTAATCCTCATCGGTTTGCTTTTTTTTAGCAAGCAACATTGCAGCGAAAATTTTCGCTCTAAATTCGATAGAGCGGTGGTGAGAAATCGAAATTTCACGAAAAACCGAAAAAATATAATCTTTTAAATTCATTTATAACCTTATTTTAAGAAACTTTTAATTATAATCCAGTTCGCCCTTTCTTAGACCTGTGCAACGGTTTTTAAAAACACCGCTTCAGGGTGGGAACACAGCAGAGCACTTTTACCTATCGTGTGCCGCAGTCATCTGGGAAGGGGTTTTAAAACTCAACCCTATCCAATCCAAAATTTTCGATGAAATCATCACAAACGCTGTGAAAATCGACGCCTTCTATGCTTTTATTTCGTCTGAAATTTTCGAGCATTGAGTTATATCCGCTGACTAATTCTTTGCTTTTGACGCCATAACTTATCGAAATTCCAGCCTCGAAAAACGCGGCTAGTTTATCGCAAAATTTAAGCGCTCTGCCGTCGATTGCGCGAAATTTATCCTCGTTATACGCACCAAGCGAGCCGTCTGCGAAATTTGGCTTACCGCCAAGCTCGTAAATTCTGTTTTCAAACTCATCTTTTATAAATTTCTCGCCGTCATTTCTAATACCCAAAATATAGCTAAACTCATCTCTGATATGCTCTGGCACGAAGGGCAAAATTTTATCATCTATTAGGCGCATTTCGTATTCGCTGATGATGTCGCTAAGCCCAGCCACGCCGTATTTTACGGGGCTGATGATATCGCGGGTAAGGCTTTCAGGCAGATCGTGAAAAAGCGCGCAGTAAAAATTATAAAAAATTCTACTCTTGCACGCGCCGACTTTTAGCGAGTAAAAGTAGCTTAAAATCGCCACGATTAGCATGTGACCTAGCACGCTAGTCTCAGGTATGCGTGGGGTTTGCGCCCAGCGCTTTTGAAACCTTAATCTACCGCTAAGATCTACAATTCGAGCTAGTTTTTTATTCATTACGATTTTACGCACGCCGATTAGCTCGTAATAATCCTCTAATTCCTCTTCGACCTTAAATTTAAGCTCTTCGATATCGTTTAAAAACTGGCTAGTTTGATAAACGATATTAAATTCCCACCTCGTAGCCAGATAACTTGCCGCCTTTAAAATGAGCTTTTCTTTTTCGTGTGAGTAGCCGTTTTGATAGGCTATAAATCGTTTTAAAAATTCGCCATCTTGCACGCTAGAAAGGTCGTTTTCAAGCTGTGAGAGAACCCATTTGTTAATTTGATCTTTTTTACTTTTTTGAATTTGATGAAAGACATCTGGGCGGATATCAGTTACTACGATGCGTGAGAGAAAATCAAAAATCCCAGCCTCGATGACATAGCTCATATCTATATCGCGCTCGAAACTAGCGATAAAATAGGCAATGATAAATTTGTGCGCTTGTTTGTCAAGTTCGACTAAATTTACCATTTTTGGGTAGTCGTTCCAGCGCGAAATACTCGCACTTTTAAAGATTTTTTCTACTAAATTTGAACTTATCATTTGTAAATTTTATCCGAATTTATTTCAATCACGGTATGCACATTTCCGCGCGGGTTAAAGTCAGCCACGATTTTTAGGTATTTTGGCTGCAATTTTTCTTGCAAGGTAGCGTAAATTTCGTTCGCGCTGTCCTCGTGGGAGATGTAGCGATCCATAAATGAGTTAATGTAGAGTTTGATTGCTTTGAGCTCTACGACAAATTTATTCGGTATGTATTCTAAATATATCGTCGCAAAGTCAGGGTATCCTGAGCGCGGACAGCGGCAACAAAACTCCGGAAGCGTGATTTTGATCAAATAATCATTTTCGTGTTTATTTGGCCAAATTTCCATTTTTTCTATGTCAAATTCTTTTATCTCTTTTTCGCCATAACGCATTTTATTTCCTTAAATTTATAATATCTTCTGGTTTGCCTACGCAAAAACCCTGCACGAAATCGACCCCAAGCTCGTAGAGTTCGTCTTGGAATTTCGGCTTATCTACGAAGCGAATAATGCTTTTAATGCCCGATTTCTGGCACATTTCGTTTAATTTCATAAAAACATTTTTTATTTTTTCGTTGCCTAAATTTTTATTATACTCGATATCATAAATCACAAAATCAATATCGAAAAATTTAAAATACTCGAAACTCGCGTTCGCACCGCCAAACTGGCTAAGTCCAAAGCTAAATCCCAGCTCTTTAAATTTAAGCAAAATTTCGGCAAATCGCTTTGTTTCAGAGTAAATTTCTTCCTCGTTAAACTCCAAAACAATCTTGCTTGGATCGATTAAATTATTGTCAATTAGCTTTAAAATTTCGTTGCGAAACTCGGCATTTCGCAGTGTCTGAGGCATGATTTCGATAAAAATTTTATGCTCGATATCCTTAAAATAGATAATGCGCGAAATTTGCTTAATCATCGCAATATCGTATTTGATATCGTAATTATTAAAGTGCAAAATATCAATAATTCGGCTTTTTGTAACCTTATCGCCGGTTCTGAGATCTAGTTTTGGGATTAAGTTTATATGCGATTTAACGCCATTTTTATCCGCGACATATTGAAATTTAAAGCTAAAACTCTCATTGTCAATCGCATCAACGACATCTTTGTTAAAATCATCGAGCAAAATTTTATTCAAATCAATATTTTCGCTGGATTTTTCCTCTTCGACCTCTTTGCGATTTATCTTAAAAAATAGCGCGTTTGTGATATTGCTGAGATTTTTGTCATACGAAGTAGGCATGATTTCAAATTCGGTTTTAATCTCGATATTGTTTATGCTTTGGTTTGAAATTTTATGCTCGAACATCTTCAAAATGTGCGTTAAATTCGCCATTTTGCCATTAAGCCCAAAGATAAAGTGGCCGTTGATAAAACGCCCAATATGCAAATTTTTAAAGCCCTGATTTGCCATAAATTTCGCAAATTCTTTGCAAAAATTATACAAAATATCGTCGCCGTTTTGATAACCATATCTATCGTTGATATCGGCGATATTTTTGATACGAAGCAAAACCACATGGTTGATTTTGTTTTTTTTCATCTGTTTTTTTAAAATTCGCTCGATCTCATCGCGCACGAATACATGGCTGACTGGATCGATTAGCGTCTTTTTAAAACCAAAGTAAATTTGATAAATTACATAATACACATTGCATATCAAAAGTAGTGAAAAAAGTATCACATCGTCACTATGAAAGTGATTTTCCTTAAACATAGTGTAACCAAAGGCAATCAGCACTAGGACAAATGGCACTGAAATTTTAAGTGCCGTTGCAAATCTATTTTCGCGCTCTTTTTGCTCTGAGACTAGAATTACTTCGTTTTCGATAAATTTACCCATTAAATATCCAAATTTTTAACATCTTTTGCGTGGTCTTGGATATAGTTTCGCCTAGGCTCCACTTCATCGCCCATAAAAAGGTTAAATGTATCGCTAGCGCTTTGCGCATCAGCTATACCCACGCGAAGCAAACGACGATTTTCCTTGCTCATCGTGGTCTCTCTAAGCTGATCTGGGTTCATCTCGCCAAGACCTTTGTAGCGTTGAATATACGCACCTTTTTTCGAATTTCGCTCAATCTCGTCCAAAACCTCGATATAATCCCTGCCAAAATCGACCTCACGCTCTTTGATTAGCCCATACACGCGGATTGCTTCGGCAAAAATATGATTTGTAAGCAAGGCTTCGTTGATATTTAGTTGCTCCAAACCATTTGGAGTTTGGACATAGATACGAATTTCACTCTCGCTGACATTTGAATTTAAAATATTAAATCCCTCGCTCTCTAAGCGCGTTTTAATCACTTCAAAAAGCGCAGAATATTCCATAGAGCGCGCTTCGTCGTTTTCGATTAGATACCTAATCGCAGAAATGACGCTAAAACGCTTTTTAAGCTCGTTTAAAAGTGAGCGGTAGTTTGAAACGATTTTTAGAAAATCGATTAAATCTTGGTTGCCGATTCCTTCGAATTCGCCCATATCGATACCAGTTTCGATCAAAAATTCACTCAATGCGCGCTCATCTTTTAGATAAATTTCTTTTTTGCCCTTTTTGTATTTGAAAAGTGGCGGTTGAGCGATATAAACATAGCCGTTTTCGATAATCGGACGCAAATAGCGGAAGAAAAATGTCAAAAGCAGGGTCTGGATATGGCTACCATCGACATCGGCATCTGTCATAATGATGATTTTGTGATAGCGAAGTTTATCGGCGTTAAATTCCTCGCCCACGCCACAACCAAAGGCGGTTATCATGTTTTTGATCTCTTCGGATTGTAAAATTTTATCCAAGCGCGCTTTTTCGACATTTAAAATTTTACCGCGCAAAGGCAAAATCGCTTGAAAATCCCTATCTCTACCACCTTTGGCAGATCCGCCCGCACTATCGCCCTCGACAAGGAAAATTTCACTCATACTAGCATCTTTACTGGTGCAATCAGCGAGTTTTCCTGGAAGTGTGCCGACTGAGTTTATGTTATCTTTTTTTCTCGTTAAATCGCGCGCTTTTTTCGCTGCTTCGCGACCACGGGCAGCTAAAAGAGCCTTTTCCATAATCGCTCGTGCTTCATTTGGGTTTTCTTCGAAATATTTGCAAAGCACCTCAAAGGTCATTTTTTGCACGATTGGTTTGACATAGCTTGAACCAAGTTTGCCCTTAGTTTGACCCTCGAATTGCGGTTCAGGCACTTTGACACTTACGACTGCGATTAGGCCTTCTCTGACATCATCGCCGGTGATTTTGGTGTCTTTTTCGCGTGCGGCTGCGTTTGCTGCGATATAGTTTGTGATAGCGCGAGTTAGTCCCGCTCTAAATCCAGCTTCGTGCGTTCCGCCGTCTGGGGTTTTGATATTATTAACAAAGCTTAATAATTTTTCATCGTAGGTTGAATTATACATTAGCGCGATATCCACAGCGACATCTTCGACGCTATCGCTAAATGAAACTGCCTTGCTAACTGGTGAGGCTTTGTTCATATCAGTTACGAAGCTTTCTAATCCGCCCTCGAAATGAAAACTCTCATTTCTGCCGTCTCTTTGGTCTTTAAAATTTATGGTAATTTTTGGGTTTAAATATGCTAATTCTCTAAATCTTTTTGACAAAGTATCGGCATTAAATTCTAAAATTTCAAAAATTTCGCCATCTGGCCAAAATTCCACAGTCGTTCCAGTGCGGTTTGTGGATTTTATGATTTCTAAATCGGTAGTTGGCTTGCCTTGTGAAAATTCTTGGCGATAAACATTGCCTTGGCGTTTGATTGTAAGCACAAGCTTTGATGAGAGCGCATTTACGACACTTACACCCACGCCATGAAGTCCGCCACTGACCTTGTAAGTGTCTTTGTCAAATTTACCACCAGCGTGCAAAACGGTCAAAACCACAGTCGCTGCTGGCAAATGCTCTGTGGGGTGCATATCTACTGGGATTCCACGGCCATTATCTGTGACGATACAGCTGCCCTCGCGCGTGATTTCTACATCGATAGTATCACAATACCCAGCCATAGCCTCATCGATAGAGTTATCCACAACCTCATAAATCATGTGGTGTAGTCCTCCGATATTTGTATCGCCGATATACATTCCTGGGCGTTTTCTAACCGCTTCAAGACCTTTTAAAACTTTAATATTTCCTGCACCGTAATTTTGTTGTTCCATTAAATTTTCCCTTAAATTTCTTAAATTTTATTAATCGGCATTACGACCGTTTTTAGTTCGCCTGAGCTTAGCACAAATGCTGTTTCTGAGTTGTTAAAATCTAGCTCAAACATATCGTCCTCGACGCTGTTTAGAAAATCGAGTAAAAATCTGTTTTTAACGCCAAAAATCAAATTTGATGAAACTGCGATATTTGCCTCAATTTCGGCTTTTGCCTCAGAATTATCTTCGTTTATGCTCTCAAAAATAATGCCATCAGGCTTAATCGTAACCTTCATTTCCTCGCACATTGCGTTGATTGCTTTTACGCCACCGACAAATTTATCTCGTGGTAAAATCACTTTAAAATTTGTCTCAGTTGGGATTACACGCTCATAATTTGGGAATTTTCCGTTGATTAATTTTGTGAAAAATTCGAAATTTTCGCTCACTGCTAAAAGGACATTTTCGTCATAATAAATTTCGATTTTATCTGAAAATAGCTTTTGAATTTCGCCAATTGCCTTTTTAGGGATTAAAATTTGGGTATCTTTTTTGGCAAATTCGCCCATATTTGTATTTAGCACAAAGACACTAAGGCGTTTAGTATCGGTTCCGACTAAATTTAAATACCCGTCTTTTACATCAATCAAAGCTCCGTTTAGCTCGTATTTTGGGTTGTTTGTGTCGATTGAAGAGTATATTTTTTTAAGACTTCTGCCAAGCACCAAAGCATTTACATTGAAGCTGTTTTTGCCCTCGATTGTAGGGAAATTTGGGAAATCTTTTGAGTCAAACATAGGGAGTTTGTATTTTAATTTTTTTTGTTTTACAAAAAGCGCTCCGTTCATTGTCTCTAATGTAACATTTTCGTCGCCCAAACCCTTGATTACGCTAAGAAGTTTTGAGCCATTGGCTGTGGCTTCGCCCTCTTCTTCGATCATAGCATAAGGCAAAACATAGCTAAGGCCGATTTCGTGATCTGTGGCTTTAATACTTAGTTCGCCGTTTCTAGCCCTGATTAAAATGTGAGAAGTAATTGAGCTTAAATCCTTTTTGTCAAGGTAAGGATTGGTGTTTGAAACAATGTCTTCTAAAACCTTTTTTGCAATTATGACTTTCATAGTTGTCCTTTAAATTTTAAATTTTTGTTTTTGTTATAGTAGAGTGTGGGATTTAGTGAATACCCCGCGCAAATGCTGAATTTAGCGAAATTTGCTTTGTGAATTAAATTTGCCATTTTATTCACCATTATTCACAAATTTTGATTTTATTTCATATTTTTTCATTATTTTCCTTTTGGGTTATTTTGTTTTTTAACTCTTCGATTTTGATTTTAAAAAATTCATCTTTCTCAATCGTTTCGTTGATTTTTTTGATATTTTTGCTAATGGCGCTGTGATCTTTGAGATTGAAATACGACGCGATTTTTGGCATTGAATTTTTGGTTAAAATTTTGGCTAAATATATGCAAATTTGGCGCGCTTCGATGACATTTTTGGCCCTTGTTTTGCTTTTTAGCTCGCTTGGTTTGACATTTAGCTCTTTTGAAATCACGCTTATAATCTGCTCCAAATCGACATTTTGGTAGTGTTCTTTGATATGATCTTGAAGTACGATTTTGGCAAATGGTAAATCAATTTTGACTTTTATAACTGATGAAAATGCGTTTAGTTTGTTTATTGCGCCATTGATTTCGCGGATATTATCGCCCATATTTGTGGCGATGTATTGTATGACATCGTTTGGGAGATAAAAATTATTTTCCTCGCTTTTGCGCTTGATGATTGCGATTTTTGTCTCTAACTCTGGCGGCATGATATCAGCGATTAGCCCGTCGCTAAATCTCGAAATCATGCGCTCCTCAAAGCCTTTTAGGTATTTTGGCGCGATGTCGCTGGTTAGGACGATTTGGCATTTTTTTTCTCTTAGTTCGTTGAAAGTGAAGAAAAATTCCTCAATCGTCGAGCTTTTGCCTACCAAAAACTGAATATCATCGATTAGCAAAATATCGCAGTTGCGGTATTTGTGCTTAAATTTATCCATTGTTTGATTTTCTAAACTTGAAATAAATTCTTTTACAAACCCCTCGCTGCTTACGCAAATGACGCTTAGATTTTTTTTGATACAGTGATTTGCGATCGATTGGAGCAAATGGGTCTTGCCAAGCCCACTCGGTCCGTATAAAAACAGCGGATTATACATTTTGTTGCCGGGGTTTTTGGCGGCACTGACTGCGCTGGAAAATGCGAGTTTGTTCGAATCAGCCACGACGAAATTTTCAAATGTGTAATTTTCATTGACAATCGTGCTTTTTGGCTTGTCTTGCGGGATCATTTTTGAAATTTCTTTTGGGGAAATTTTGGCTTTTGAAGTGATTTTGACCGTGATATTGCTAACGCCAAATTTTTTAACTAGCGCATTTTTAATTTTCACGGCGTATTTACTCTGTATATATCTAGCCACAAGCTCGTTGTTTGTGTGATAAACAAAGAATTCAGAGGTAGAGTTTTTTTCATTAAATTTTAAATTTTTGATATATCTTTCGAAGTCTAGTGGTGGAATTTCGCCCGCTAAACTTAATAAAATTTCTTGTGGTTGAGTTTCTGCCATAAATTTTCCTTTGTTTAATCCTTAATTTTAGCAAAATTTCGCTAAATTTGTGTTAAATTTATAAAGTAATTCACAAGTGAATAAGGCGTGAATTAAAGTGAAAGATTGTGATGAAAATTTTAGGAATTGATCCGGGGACTAGAAATTTAGGCTATGCGATTTTAGAAAAAAATGTGAATAAAATTTCGCTCGTCGAAGCAGGTTTAGTGAAAATGAAGGCCGAAAATGTGCAGTTTCAGATGACGCAAATGGCAGAGGCGATTGATCTTATATTTTCGCAACACAAAATCGATGAGGTCGCAATCGAGAGTATGTTTTACGCCTACAATCCCCAATCCGTGCTAAAACTAGCGCAGTTTCGCGGGGCTTTGGGGCTAAAAATTTTGCAAGTTTATGGTAACTTCGCCGAATACACGCCACTTCAAATCAAAAAATCCGTAACCGGCAAGGCAAAGGCCGCAAAAGAGCAGGTCGCCTTCATGGTTAAGCGAATACTAGGGCTCAAAGGCGAGATCAAACCGCTCGATATAACCGATGCTATCGCGGTTGCGCTCACTCACGCAAACGCTATGAGAGGGCTAGAAAAATAAGAGGGGTAGAAAAGTGAAAATCGCACTAGCGCAGATTAAAAGCGAAATTTTAAAATTCAAGCAAAATTTATCCAATGCGCGAAATTTGACTTCGCAGGCGAGGGATTGCGATATTATCGTGCTTCCTGAGACATTTTTAAGCGGATTTGCGCCTGAAATTTTTAGCGAAATTTTGCCAGAGCAAAACGAAAAAGCGCGCGAATTTTTACGCGAAATTTCAGCGCAAAAAGTCGCAATCGCTGGGCTAGCACTGAACGAAAATGGCGAAATTTACAACCGTGCCTTGGTGTATCAAAACGGGCGTGAAATTTATCATTACGATAAAATTTTTCTTTTTTCAAATTCAGGTGAAAATAAATTTGTCCGCGCTGGCGATAAATTCGGGCTTTGTGAAATTTTGCATGATGAAAAACCCGTAAAAATCGGACTTGCGATTTGCTATGATTTGCGATTTGGCGAAATTTTCCGTTACCTTGCCAAAAATGGCGCGCAAATTATCTTTGTCATCGCGCAGTTTCCGCACTCTCGCATAGAGCATTTCCGCACTCTCGCGCGGGCTAGGGCGATTGAGGCGCAGTGTTTTTTAGTAGCCCTAAATAGCGCCTCTGGCGGGCATTCGTGCGTGATTAGCCCTGAGGGAGAGATTTTGTGCGAGCTTGGAGTGGAGCAAGAAAGTGAAATTTGCGGTATTAATCTAGCCCAAATTTCGCTAGTTCGGGCGCAAATGGATATTTTAAAAGATGAGCGAAAAGAGATTTTAAAGGAGATTTTATGAAGGATTTAGTTTTTGTAATCGATATGGTAAATGGTTTTGCGAAATTTGGCGCAATGGCAGATCCAAACATCGCTAAAATCGCACCCGCAATCGCTTCGCAAATCCGCAGAAGTGCAGGCGTGCATTTCATCTGCGACGCGCACGGCGAGCGGGATTTGGAGATGAAACGCTACCCAGCGCACTGCATCGAGGGCTCGCCAGAGGCCGAAATAATCGACGAGCTAGCCGAATTTGCCACCCCCCAAAACACCACCAAAAAACGCTCGACAAACGGCTTTTATGCCCTTGATAAGGCTATTTTGAGCGAATTTGATAGATTTGTGATTACGGGGTGCTGCACGGATATTTGCGTTTTGCAATTTGCCCTTGCGCTTCGCACATATTTCAACGAAAATGACATTAATAAGGACATTGTCGTGCCAAGCGAGTGTGTGGCGACATACGACGCGCCAAATCATGAGCGCGAGTATTATGAAAAGTGCGCGTTAAATTTAATGAGAAATGCTGGAATTTTGGTGATTTAAGTTAAATTTGGCGCAAATTCGCGCCAAATTTGCCAAATTTATTTCAAATTTGCCTTGAAAAATTCTTCAAATTTATCAAACGGAATTTTTTTATCATACAAATCCGTATGACTTGCACCCGGCACGATAAAAAGCTCTTTGTTTTTGCTTCCAAGCTCTTTAAATGCGTCCTCGCTAAAATATCGTGAGTGCGCGACCTCGCCGTGCGCTAGTAAAACAGGGGCGCGAAGCTCATTTGCGTAAGTTAAAATTTTATCGCTCATACGCGCTAACGCGTCTGTTTTGCTCCAAAAATGCTCTTTTGAGTTGATTGCGCGCTCGTGGTAACCACGCTCGGTTTTATAATACAGCGCGTAGTCAGCGACAAATTTTGGTGTTTGCTCGGTAATGGTTTTAGGGTCGATATTTCCGCTTGGCAAATACTCTACCTCGCCCTTTTCGAAGTCCGTCCAGCGTTGCAAATTTAACGCCTTTTTGGCCTCAAATCTAGCATTTTCATCTACGCTGTCGTTGTATCCTTTTGCGGTTACACGGGTCATATCATACATCGTCGTGGTCGCAACGGCCTTTATGCGAGTATCGCTGATAGCAGCATTTAGCGCAAATCCAGCCCAGCCACAAATGCCTAAAATTCCGATTTTTTCTCTATCGACGAAGTCTTGCACGCCCAGATAATCCACGGCTGCGCTAAAATCCTCTGTGTTTATATCAGGGCTAGAAATGTCGCGCACATCGCCACCGCTCTCGCCTGTGAAACTTGGATCAAAGGCTAGTGTTACAAATCCTCGCTCGGCTAAGGTTTGCGCGTGAAGTCCGCTAGATTGCTCTTTGACTGCGCCATAAGGGCCAGAAATGGCGATTGCAGGGAGTTTGCCGTTCATATTTTTTGGAGTGTATAAATCCGCAACGATTACAATTCCGTAGCGGTTTTTGAAGGCTACTTTTTTGTGATTTACTTTGTCGCTTTTTGCAAAGGTTTTATCCCACGCACTCACTACATTTTTTGGCATATCCGCTTCGCCTTTGGCACTTGCAGTGGTGGCTAAAACAGCTCCGAGAGCTAGCGAGATTAGGACTTTTTTCATATTTTCTCCTTGATTGAAATTTAGTGAGAAAATTTTAGCAAATTTAAGAAATTTTAGTTAGAAAGATTATCCAAATTTATTGCCTAATTCTGCAAATTTCAAAATTTATCTAGGGTTAAATTTTGAAATTTAACCCTAAAAATTTATAAAATTATCGCAAAAATTACGCCAAAGATGATTAGCGGGATATTGAAAAATATAAATGTCGGGACGCAGGTATCCCAGATATGGTTATGCTCGCCATCGATGTTTAGCCCAGCAGTAGGGGCTAGCGTGCTATCGCTGGCTGGACTTCCAGCATCTCCAAGACCTGCTGCCACACCGATGATAAAAATCGTCGCAGCCACGCTAAATCCAAGCTCAGCTGCCAAAGGACAATAAATCGTCGCGATAATCGGAATTGTGCCAAAACTAGATCCGATTCCCATTGTTACAAGAAGCCCTATGCCTATCATTAGCACGGCTCCACCGATTTTGCCGCCACTTAGGCTAGCCACTGCGCTTACTAGCTCGCCCACGCCGCCTGTTTCTTTGATAATCGTGCCAAATCCGCCAGCTACAAGCATCAAAAACGCGATGTATCCTAGCATATGCACGCCTTGGTCGAAAATGCTATCTAACTCGCCCCATGGAATACCGCCTAAAAGTAGCATTGTAAGGATTCCAGCCAGAGCGGCAAAGGGCATTGAGCCAGCGTCGATTTGGATTACCATGCTAAGGACAAGTTGAGCGATGAAGCACACTATAATCCCAGCTAGCACGCCCCATTCTCGTTTTTGCATTTTAAATTCCTCAAAATGCGCTTCAATGCTCTCTTTGGTTTGAGTATAGCTTCGTGGCTTGCGGTAGTAAAGCATGGCTAAAACAAGGCCAATTACCATAGGTATGGCACTCATCCACATGACCCCAGCGATATCGCTGATACCTACATCCATGCCGTTTTTGCTCATCTCTTTTTGGATAATTCCCATAAAAATCAGACCAAAGCCCACAGGAAACGCCATATACGGGGTTTGCAAACCAAATGTCAGCGCGCAGGCTATGGCGCGGCGGTCGAGTTTTAGTGAGTTCATAATTTTTACAAGTGGCGGGATTAGTATCGGGATAAATGCGATATGAACAGGGATTAAATTTTGTGATAAACACGAAATAAAGGCAATCATAGCGATGAAAATAAATTTTTTATCGCTGATAAATCCAGCCACGCTTCGCACCAAAATCGCCGTCAAATTTGTGCGAGCTACGGCACTTGCGATGACGCCAAGTAGGATATACGATAGCGCAGTTTCCAAGTTTCCGCCCATGCCGACACTGCCAGTTTGCGGGTTGCCGTTGATGAAATAGCCTATGGCGTCCATTAGCGGGATATGGCTAGTCAGCACCGCGCAAATCGCGCTGATTAGGATAGCTAGCATGACATTACAGCGAAGCAAACACAAAATACTCATCAAAAGTATGCTTAAAAACACTGGGTTGCTTAACATTTTTTGCCTTTGTGTGGAATTTGGGCAAATTATATTAAATTCAAGGCAAATTTACGCTAAAATCGCTCAAAAAAAGGAAAAATTTGCGTTATTTTTATTCATCATTTTTCATATTATTTATAGCTGTTTTGGTAGGGTTTTTTTTAGGCGGATTTGCTGGGGCGTATATTTGCGCGCTTTTGTCGATTTTAGAAATCAGCCTAAGTTTTGATAATGCCGTGGTAAATGCCAAAGTTTTAGCGGATATGAACGCGATTTGGCGCAAAAGGTTTATCGTATGGGGCATACCTGTGGCGGTTTTTGGTATGAGGTTCGCATTTCCGATTATCATAGTAAGTGCTGCTTCGCATTTGGGGCTTTTCGAGAGCCTAAATTTAGCACTAAACAACCCTGCGCGGTATAGTGAAATTTTAGAAGAAAACAAAGACGGCATTTACATTTTTGGCGGGGCGTTTTTGATGATGGTGTTTTTGAGCTTTTTCTTCGACGATGAGGATAGAGAGCCTTGGATACGGGTTTTAGAAGAAAATGCTTTGGTAAGAAGGCTCAAAAATTTCCCAAAATTTGAAATTTTACTCGCTGTGATTTTAGGCGTAGTTTTGGCTGTTTTAATCCCCTCAAAAACGGCGATTATCGCATATTTTAGCGCGATAATTTTGTTTATTTTGATAAAGTCGTTTGATAAAATTTTTAGTGCTGGTGGCGTTAGAAACGGCCTAAACGGCTTTATTTACCTCGAAATGCTGGACGCTAGTTTTAGCTTTGACGGCGTGATTGGGGCGTTTGCGCTAAGCAACAATATCTTTATCATCATGCTAGGACTTGGGGCTGGGGCGATGTTTGTGCGCTCACTCACGATATATTTGGTCGAGCGTGGCACGCTGGCGAAGTTTATTTTTTTAGAACACGGCGCGCATTATGCGATTGGCACGCTTGCAGCGATTATGTTTATCAAGCTCGAATTTGAAATCAGCGAGGTGATAACCGGCACACTGGGGATAATTTTTATTTTTTCTGCCTTTGTTTGCTCGATTTTGTATAACAGAAAAAATGGGTAAAATTCCGCAAAAACACTGCCCCTGAATTTTATGTTCGTAGATTGCCACGAATTTTGCTTACGCAAAATTCTCGCAATGACAGATTGAGCGTGTTGTTTGATTTGTCATTGCGAGGCGATTTATCGCCGAAGCAATCCAGTAAAATTTAAATTCAAATTTCAACCTAAATTTAGCATTAAATTATTTTTTGAATTTAACCTGCGCCGTGTTTTTCTCGTAAGGGGGAATGGGGCTTGAATTGCGAGGTCGCGCCCCTTCCCCCTTACAATCCCCCAACCCCCGACGACGCTTTTAAGGTGGCTAAATTTAAAGCTTCGCTTTAAATTTAGCTGATTTAATTTTACTGAAATGCTTCGCATTTCCTTGCAAATATAGCTTACACGGCGATTTTTGATGGTTCCATTGGTTTGCTGTAAAAAAATCCTTGCATGTATTTTATACCCATGCTCTCCAAAATCGTCGAAATTTGGTGATTTTCGACATATTCTGCGATGATTTCGTAATTTCTGTTTTTTGCAAAGGCTGTGATAGTCTCCACAATCGCGCGCGAGCTTTCATCAGCTACGATATCTTTGATGAGTGCGCCGTCGATTTTGATGAAATCCACATCGAGCGTCAAAACGCGGTAGTAGTTCGAATACCCCGAGCCAAAGTCGTCGATAGCTATCTTGCAGCCGCGGTTTTTGGCTGTGGCGATAAACTTTCGCAGGCTATCGTAATCGTCGAATTCCTCGCTCTCTAAAATTTCGATAAAGAGATTTTTCGCGTTTTTTGCCTTTGCTAATTTTTCTTCCAAAAGTGCGCGAATTTCGTTGTTTGCGATATCGAAAAACGACAAATTTATACTAAATTTCGAATTTGGGAAATTTTCGATTAGCCTAAATGCCTCCTCGATTACGATTTTTGTCAGCGAAGTGTAAAGTGAGGCCTGTTTTGCGACATCCATAAACTCGCCCGGGTGCCTAACCCTGCCAGAATCATCGATTAGACGGATTAAAATTTCATAGACAAGAGGGACGAAATTTGTCCTTTGCGTGCCGTATTCTCTGCCGTTTGGATCTGATTTTGAGATATCGAAAATCGGCTGGACTAGCACGAAGACATGGTTTGTTTTGATCGCTTGCTGGATTGTATTTATCATCAGTTGGTTTTGGGCGTATTTTAGCTCGATTGGGTTGTTTGGGCGGTAATACTCCAAATTTTCGTTTTTTTGCTGTGCTTCATACATCGCCATGACCGCTTGAAACACCCTTGTAGCGCGATTATTGTCTTTATTGCTACTTACGCCAGCCACGACATTTATCGTTACGCTTATGTCGCCAGCTTTGGTTGCGATTTTGGTCTGTTGGTTTGTAAATTTTGCGATGATTTTGCGCACATGATTTGCGACAATAATTCTATTATCGATATTTTCTTTGCTAGCTTTATGAACGGGATAAAATAGGCAAAATTCATCGCCTTGCATACGAAATGGCTGGGCTGGGATTTTTTCTGTGACCAAAAACAAATCAAGCGACCTTGCAAATACCTTTATGATTTGGCTAGTAATATCGCTAGAATAAAATAGTCTAAGATTATCAAAATTCGCGATTGTTAGGTAGATGATATAGCCTTCTATCTCTGGTTTGATTATCCTTTCATTTAGGGCTAGTTCGCTACCGAAATTTGTCATTTTATCGACATAGCCTTGTTCGAGCAGGGTTTGCTCTGCTGCTGCTAGGCTAGCTTGCATAGCTTCATTTGGGCGCATATCTTTGATAAAAACGCCATAGTGTGGGTATTTGGACTTTTCGTCTAATTTTGAGAGCTTTATTTTGGAGTTAATCGGCGTGCCATTTTTATCTAGCAAACGCAGCTGCTGCGTGAAATATCCAATCTTATCGCTTTCTTCTTTAAGTTTTTTTTCGAATTTGGCATGGTCCTCGCTAGCTGCGATTATGCCGATATCCTTGCCTTTTAGCTCGTCTAGTTTGTAGCCAAACATTTCGGTTACTTGCTTGTTAGCGTAGGTGATTTGAAATTTATGATTTAGCAAAAATACGGCGTTTTCGTCCCTATCGACTAGGGCTTTGTATGGGCGGAGTTTTTGTTTTTTGCTGATTGCGTCTGAATTTACCATGTAGGTGATGAGCAAAAATGTCAAAAATATCGCGGTAAAAACCATAGTCATTTCGGAAAACGAGTTGTAAAATTCGGCGTTGAAATTCGCAAATTTTTCCCTTAAATCCTTGAATTTGCCGTTGATTGCGCTTTCATTTCGGGTGATGATTAAATTTAGCTTAGTGAGATTATCAAGCACCAAATTTGCGTTTTTTAAGAAATTTTGCTCGGTTAAATTTTGCGGAGTTATGTATTTTATTTTTTCTTTTAGGGCGTAAATTTCGGTGTAGTTATTGTAGTTTAGCTGCGTGATTTGCGAGAAAATATTTACCACTTCGTAGCGTGAGTTTGGGTTGATGTATTTTTGCTCTATCGCGTGCAAGATGACGCTATTTTGCGAATTTAGCGCGCCTAGCTCGTCGATGAGTTTGATTTTTTCAGCAAAGGCTGTTTTTAGATACTCGACATCGTTGCTAAATGAATTATCCAAAATCAGCGGATTTTGTCCCAGCGTATCTAGGGTGTTATACACGACTTTCATATTTTCGTTAATCGAGCTAAAATCGCGGCTAGGTTTATCAGAGGAAAAGAGCGTATTTAGCCTAGTGTTCGCATCATAAATCATCGTCATTTGGCGTGTTACGGCGTTGTAGTCTGAGACATTTTTTAGCGAGATAAAGTAACTTAGCGCGAAGCTAAGGCTTATTATCATGATAATACTCATGATTATCCAGTTTATGGTGTCTTTACTAATTTGGTTAAAATTTGAAAATAATTTTTTCATCATAACTCCTTATAATGTCGCCAAAAAATCCAGCAAATTTTGCAAATCATCATCATCTAAGCTGTAATCAAACACATCGCGGAACAAAAATTTAATCGAGCGCGCTAGCGAATACTCGCCGTTTATGTAAGGGGCTGTTTTGGTGATATTTCGCAGGGTCGGCACTCTTTTGTAAGTGTGGCTTCGATAGTTGTAAGTGTGGCTTCGATGGTTTGAAATCCTTGTGTTTGGGTTGAAATTCAGGTTTTTATTAGGCACTTTGGCGTATGAGTTGGTGCCTAAATTCGCGCCATTGTGGCAATACGAACACAGCTCGATAAAGAGCAAATAGCCCTTAAATTCGCTTTCGCTGAATTTTTCCTCATTGCGCAAAACGCGGTCAAATTTAGAATTTATCGTGGTTTTTGATTTCAGATACTCGCCTAGGGCATCGACGAAATTTTCGAAATTTGCCTTGCCATAGAGCTTTTTAAATTCGCGTTTGTAGGCTATATTTTGGGTGATTATTAGCTCGATTTTCTCTTTTGATGAGGCTAACTCTTTGGGGCTTAAAACCGAGGTTTTAATGCGCTCATTTAGGCTAGGGAAAAAGTTTCCGCCCGAGTATCGCTCGATATAATAAGCGTTTAGGATTGTGGGGATTTCGCCATTTCGCACGCTAGCGCCCGATGAGTTTAGGTAGAGATTGTGGCAGCTATCGCAAGAGCGCTTTTGCTCGCTAAATTTAGCGTCGCGGTAAAGCTTCATGCCAAGGCTAGCTTTTTCGGGGCTAAACGCTGGCATTTTTAGCGGTATGAAAATATCATCGCAAATGCCTAAAATAGGGACAATACTAAATAATAAAAGCTTTGAAAGTAGCGTTGATCTCATCTGTGATAATCCCATTTTTTACCTGTTTTTCCAAAAGATTTTCTAGCGCCTTTTCGCTGATATTTGCGCCATTTACCCCCAAATGCCACAGCGCATTTTGCACCGCTTCGCCCAAATTTCGCCTTTGTATGCGCCTTTCGCTAATCTCGCGCGATTTGTAAGGGATATTTTTGTTTTTTAAATTTAACTCGAAATTTTGCGTGGTTAAATTTAGACTAGATTTTTTTATCCCAAAATGCGCGAAAATCGGCGCCAACATCGAGGAATTTCGCTCGCTCGCCCAATTTACATAAATTTTGCGTTTTGCTAGATTTAAAAACATATCAAAGTCCTGCTTAGTGCGCAGTGCAGGGCTCATACTCAAAAACGCAATGTCAAATTTAAGCTCATTTTTCTGGGTAAAACTGGCAAAATCATCGTTTATGATTTGCTCCACATTAATGCCATGTTTTTGCGCGCTGATTTTTAGCTCGCCAAGCATTGCAACCGAGCTATCAAGAGCGTAAAGCTTAGCGCCCAAAGTAGCGATATATAGCGAATACACGCCGGTTCCTGCGCCTATGTCGATGACGCTTTTGCCTGCGAAATTTATGCCCTCATCTTCGATAAATTTAAATAAATTTTGTCCAAATTCATTTAAATTTGTATCGAATTTAGCGTAAGTTTCGGCTTTTTTGTCCCAGATATTTTCCATAACGACCTCAAATTCTCGCAATAATACCAAAATTTCTATTATAAATGATATAATCGTCAGTTTTACAAGGAGAATTTATGAAAATTTTGCCCAAATTTTTGATAATCCCATTTTTATTTAGCGCAAATTTTGCCCAAGATTTGGCGCAAATTAGCGTAACAATCGAGCCTGTGAGATATTTCGCGCAAAAAATCGCAGATGATGATTTTGTGATAAAAAGCGTCGTGGATAAGAGCGCCGATCCTCACACATACGAGCCCAAACCCGCCACAATGCGTGATATCGCAAAGAGCGTGGCGTATTTTGGCATAGGCACGGAGTTTGATGAGGTGTGGCTAAAAAGGTTTAGCGCAAACGCTAGCGGGGTGAAATTTTATGATTTAAGCGCAGGGATAGAGAAGGTAAATTTCGAAAATTTAGGCGAAGAGGGCGAAGAACACGACTATGCCGAAAAACACGACCACGCCGAGCACGCCCACGACGGAGCCGATCCGCACATTTGGCTAGATCCGATTTTGGTAAAACAAATTTCGCAAAATATCGCTAAAAATTTATGCGAATTAAACAGCGCAAACTGCGCCAAATACGAGCAAAATTTGGCTAAATTTGAGGCAGAATTAGACGAGCTTCACGCTTATGCCTTGCAAAATTTATCAAATTTATCTGGGGCGAAATTTATCATTTATCACCCTACACTTGGGTATTTTGCGCGCAGGTATGAACTCATACAAATCGCAGTCGAGCAAGGTGGGGGCGAGCCAAAACCGGCTGATTTGGCGGATTTGATAAAGCTAGCAAATGATGAAAAAATCGGCGTGATCTTCACTAGCCCGCAGTTTGCAAGCAAGGCAGCGCAAATCCTAGCCACCCAAACAGGCGCAAAGCTCACACAAATCGATTTTTTAAGCTATGAGTGGCAAAGCGAGCTTAAAAAATTAATAGATGAAATCTCGGCTGCGGGGGCGCAAAAATGAGCGCCGTAAAGCTTAGCAACCTTTCGTTTTCTTACGAAAAGCGCCAAATTTTAAATTCGATAAATTTAGAGTATGAAATCAACGATTTTTTATCAATTTTTGGCCCTAATGGCAGTGGCAAAAGCACGCTTTTGCGCCTGATTTTGGGACTTTTAAGGCCAGATAGTGGCAAAATCGAGGTGCTTGGCAAATCCCCGGTTGCTGCTAGGAAGCAAATCGGCTATGTGCCCCAATTCATCGCTATTAACAAAAGCTTTCCAATCAGCGTGGCTGATGTGGTTTTAATGGGGCTAATAGATAAAAAAATTTTTGGATTTTACACCAAAAAAGATCGCCTAAAAGCCCTTGAAGCCTTGGAGCGAGTGGGTATGAGAGATCTTGGCGAGGCAAAAATCAGCGAGCTAAGTGGGGGGCAGAGACAGCGGGTCTATATCGCGCGCGCTCTGTGCGCAAATGCGAAAATTTTGCTTTTGGACGAACCTTTGGCTAGTATCGATACTATGGGGCAGGTGCAGATTTATGAGCTATTAAAAAGCCTAAATTCAGAGGGCACGGGCATTATTATGATTAGTCATGATTTGAATTTGGCGTTAAATTACGCAAACCGCGCTGTTTATGTCAGTGGTGGTTCGCTTCACATGCACAGCGTGCATCCGAGTGGGAGGGCGAAGTTTTTAAAGCACCTGCGCGAGGAGCATGGGCATTTTTGCTCGGTTGAGCTTGCGCTAAATGATTGCCACTGTGGGGACGAGCATGAGTGAAATTTTGGCTTTGGAATTTATGCGAAATGCCCTAATAGGCGCACTTTTAGTCAGCGTGATTTGTGGCGTGATAGGTTCGCTGATCGTCATAAATAAAATGAGCTTCATCGCCGGTGGAATCGCGCACGGGGCGTATGGCGGGGTCGGTATGGCGATATATTTTGGATTTTCGCCACTTTTGGGCGCGAGCGTGTTTTCGCTACTTTTGGCTCTGATAATCGCTTATATCACGGCTAGAAATAATGAACGATTTGACGCCATAATCGGCGCAATTTGGGCTTTTGGTATGGCTCTGGGGATTATTTTTGCTGACCTTGCGCCGGGTTATAAAAGCGATTTGATGAGCTTTTTGTTTGGCTCGATTTTGGCTATTGATAGCGCGACCTTGAATTTCACTCTCATTTGCGACGCTGTTTTTGTGCTGATTATAATCTGCTTTTATAGGCAGTTTTTGGCAATTAGCTTCGATAGGGAGTTTGCCACGCTTCGTGGGGTAAATACGAGCGTGTTTTATTATGTTTTGGTGATAATGGCGAGCTTTGCGATTGTGAGCGCGATCCAGATTGTGGGGCTGATACTAGTCATTTCGCTGATGACGATCCCGCCATTTATCGCGGAGAAAATTTCGAAAAATTTAGGCATTATGATGATAAGTGCTGTGATAATTTCTGCGATTTTTTGCCTTAGCGGGCTAGCGCTAAGCTATTTTTACAATCTCACAAGCGGTGCGGCGATAATTTTAATCGCTTCGGTCTGCTTTTTCGCCAGTGCGCTTATTGCTAAATTTCGCGCTTAAAATCCCGCCAAGTTCGCTTAGTAAAATTCCACCTAGTATGAGCCCTGCGCCCGTGATTTGAAGCGGGCTTAACTTTTCGCCAAAAATGTATCCCAGCACGCCAGCGCCAAGGGGTTCGAGTGTGAAAATAAGCACCGTTTTGATCTCGCTGACGCCCTTTTCTTGGGCTAGTGTTTGGATAAAAAACGCAAAAACAGTGGCGAAAATCGAGGTTAAAATCAGGGCGAAAATGAAGTCAAATTTGAAGGAAAATGTCAAATTTCCGATTAAATTTATGGAATTTGCGAAATTTTCGTGTGGCGTGGAAATCGCGGCAAAAAGTGTGCAAACACTCACGCAAACAAACTGCATCACCACAAAGCCGTGCAGGTTGCACCTCCTAGCGCAAACACCGGTAAATACGATGTGTAGGGCATACATAAAGGCAGAAATCAGCGTGAGTTGCTCGCCAAGGTTAAAGCCAACATTGCTAGCCCCACTTAGAAAAAATAGCCCCAAAACTGCCACGCCAGCGCCCAAAAAAGCGAAAATTCCGACACTTTTGCGAAAAAACGCATACATCATAAATGGCACCATAATGACATTAAGCCCCAAAATAAAGGCCACCGATGATGATAGAGTGTAGCGCAGGGCAAAGGTCTGGCAGGTAAAGTCAAAAAATAGCATTAGCCCGCAAAAAATGCCGAAAAATATGGTTTTTGTGTCGAATTTAGGCTTAAATTTCAGGCTTGCTAGATACATAAAAACGCTAGCGAGCAAAAATCTCCAAAACAAAAAGCTAAAAATATCAGCGTTTGCAGTGGCGCGCTGAACGGGGATAAATGTGCTACCCCAAATCAGTGCGACGCAAATTAGGGCAAGCTCCCAAATAAGGGTTGAATTTGGCTGGTTAAATTTAGAGCGCATAAGCTAGCGAATAGTTTTTAGGATATTAAACATCGCCTCTGTGCTGTTGCGAAATTCGCGCTCGTGGGCGACTAGTTTATCAAAGGCGTCGTTTAAAAATTCGCTTGTAAATTCGTTCGCAAAATCATCGCCGATCTCGCTTCCTGTGGCGTTTTTGTAGCTTTTGGCAAAGCTTGTGTCGCTGGCAAGGTTTTCGATATTTGGGCGCAGGGCGGCGTAAATTTCATTAAAGGCATTAACTCTCATATAATGCGCTAAGCTTAGCTCGCCACGCATTATGGCCTGCGTGGAGTTTTCGTCCATAGCTGAGATTTTGGTTTGCAAAATTTGCTTTAAATTTGGGATTGCAGGGGTTAGGCTTTGGGTTAGCGAGCGACGCATGGTGCGCGCAGCAGGGGAGTTTGAGCTCGTTTTTTTGGCGATGAAATTTGGCAAATCCAGCTCGTATTGCGTTATGCCTGATTTGGCGTATTCTCTCGCGGCGCGCTCGATGAGCGAAGAAAGAGAGCGTTTGAAATTTTCGCTGTCGCCGACATTGGCGCTTATCATCACATCTAGTCCCTTTACAGCGACCTCTTCCCAACTAGCCATTAAAAAAAATGGCGCGAAAATCAAAATAATTTTTTTAAGCAAAATTTGCCCCCATAAAAAATTTCGCTATTTTATGGCAAAAAATTTAATGTTTATTCAATGCGATTTAAAATTTTAATCAAAAAGTGTCGCCTCTAAGGCTCGTGAAATCGGCGAGAGAGCCTATAAATCCGCCCTCGAAGCAATCGCAAAAATGAAAAAAGGCGAAAGCTGAAATTTGGGCGGAACGGCTAAATTTTGCCTATTTTAGCGGAATTTTGCACAAAATTTCGTTGCAAAATTTAGCGTAAATTTTCTGCGTAAAATTTCGGCGCACCAAGCCCTAAATACTGCGCCGAAATTTTATTTTGCATTTTAAAATTTAAAATTTTAGCGCAGTATTATAAAAAATCCAAAAAAATTTAATGATAATTTCAGCGAAAATTAATGGGGGGCGGGGTAACATACGCACCTATTTTATTTCAAAGGATTTCACTATGAAAAAACTTATTTTATTATGCGCAGTCGCAGGACTTGGGCTATCTGGCTGTGGATCTGCCAAGCAACCCCAAACCAGCGAGATTTTAAACAGTGCAGAGATGGCAACTGGCGTCGATCAGTCAAATCTAACCATTGTCGAAAACTCCGTCAATGTCGAAGGTAGCGGGATGTATAATACCGTGAATTACAAAGTAAAAGACAAAAAAGGCAATACATATCGCTGCTATTTCGAGAGAAATTTCACATTGTTTGGCGGCACAAAATCTGATTCATTATGCACAAAGGTAGGTGGCTCATCTAGCCAAAAAGGCTCTGCAAACTGCAACAAGCTATTAAGAAAAGCAGGTAAATGCTAAAAAAATTGCCAAATTCAAAGAATTTGGCAAAATTAATCTTTTTTATAACTTAAATTAATTTCAATCAAACAGCGACTTTTCCAGCGCCTTTAAATGGTAGCTTTTGCGGTGAAATTCTGTGTAGCCAAATTTTTTAATCGCCTCGATATGGGCTTTTGCGCCGTATCCTTTGTTTTTTGCGAAGCCGTATTGCGGGCAAGCTTTTGCGATCTCTCTCATTTTGCGATCGCGGGTAACCTTCGCTAAAATCGAGGCTGCGCTTACCTCTGCGATTTTAGCATCGGCTTTAACCATTGTGCGAAATCCACTTGCGCCAAATTTGGAATTTCCGTCAAAAATAATGTCGAAATTTTGCTCCCCAAAGTGCGCCACAATCTCTTCAAGCGCGCTTTTTAAACATGCGCTAAGCCCCATTTCATCGACATTGGCGCTAGAAAATTCGACTATTTTAAAATTTGAGTTTTTAACGATTTTTTCAAATAGTTCTTCGCGTTTTTTTTCGCTTAGTTTTTTGCTGTCATTTAGCCCTGAAATTTGGGCATGCAAAACACAGCCTGCCACGCACAAAGGCCCTGCGATACAGCCTCTGCCAGCCTCGTCGATACCGCAAATCTCAGCCATTGTCGCTTTTCCTCACAGCTGCTGTGTGGGTTAGGATATCGTGCAGACAGAGCCTGTCTTTGCGAAAAAAGCAGATCAATAGCCCAATCATGCTAAATCCCGCCAAAATAAAGCACAAAAAGCGCAAAAACGCGCGAAAAAATGAAATTTTGCGCCCTGAGCGAAGATCAATAAGATAGATATTTGAAAATTTATAGCCAGGGCTTTGGGCTGATTTGACGTAAAAAACCGCGCAGATTGCCCCGTAAGCTAGCCAGATTAGTGCGATTGCGATTTGGTTACTTTGAAAAGCCTCTTTCGAGCCCAAAACAAGGTAGGTCGTGATATAAAAAAGTGGCATTGCGATGAAAAACATATCGACGATAAAGGCCTTTACGCGTAAAAACACCGGCGCGATTACCGCTTTTTGCTTTGCCACTTAAATTTCCTTGAATAAATTTGCATTTCGCGCGAAATTTAGTTTCCGCGCGAACCAGGTTTGATTGCCACGCTTCCGTTTTTGCAAAGTGGGCAGGAATTTGGCTCGTAAATTTCGAAGCTGAAATTTCCAAGCGTAAAAAGTGGTTTATCAAATGGGAGTTTGCAGCTTTCATGGCGCGAGTTGCCTAAATTTGCCACTGCGCAAAATCCGCGGTTTGCAAGGGCCGCAAAAGCTACAACCTCGCCACCAAGGCTCTCGATGATTTTCGCACTCTCTAAGGCAGAGCCGCCTGTGGTGATGATATCTTCGCAGATTACAAATTTTTCGCCCTTTTTGACTTCAAAACCGCGTCTTAGGCTCATAACCTTTTCGACGCGCTCAGTGAAAATAAAGCGTTTGCCAGCTTGCTTGGCTAGCTCGTAACCAGCCAAAATTCCGCCAAGTGCTGGCGAGCAGACGCTATCATAGCTAATGCCAGCATTTTTTATGACGCCCGCTAGCTGGCTTGCTAACTCCCCGGCTAGGGCAGGGTTTTCTAAAACTTTTGCACTTTGGAGGTAGTATTCGGAGTGGTTTCCGCTACTGAGCAAAAAATGCCCGTGCAAATACGCGCCGTTTTCTTTGTAAATTCTTTCGATTTCCATTATCAAACCTTCAATAACTCTGCCTCTTTGGCTTTTACGGTTTCATCGATTTTGGCTGAGTAGTTATCGGTGATTTTTTGCACTTCATCGTAGCCTTTTTTAGCGTCATCTTCGCTAATAGCTTTGTCTTTTTCTAGTTTTTTAACCTCGTCGTTCGCGTCTTTTCTGATATTTCTAATGCTGATTTTTGCCTTTTCGCCCATTGCTTTGGCTTTTTTGGCGTTTTCTTGTCTTTGCTCTACCGTCATCGGTGGGAAAAACAGCTTCACAGCCTCGCCGTCGTTGTTCGGATTTACGCCGATATTTGCCGCTGCAATCGCGCTTTCAATCGTTTTTAGCATTGGTTTTTCCCAAGGCGTGATTGTGATCGTAACAGCGTCTGTCGCCAAAACGGTAGCGACTTGATTGAGTGGGGTTTGGCTTCCGTAGTAATCAACCGTAATGTGGTCTAGGATATTTATATTTACCTTGCCGGTGCGAAGTGTCCCAAAGTCCTTTTTAAGGGCTTCAATAGCTTTGTCGCAGTGCGATTTCTGGTCTTTATAAATAGAGTCTAACATTAAAATCCTTTTAAGAAAAATTTGTGAATTGTAGCGTAAAAAAAATAAGAGTTGCATTTAAAAATGCGAAATTTGACATTTTTAAATGCAAAAATTTAGAATTATTTTGATTGATTTTGATCGCTTAGAGTTTTGAGAGCCTCTGTGGCGTTGCCCTCGATTGCTGCGCCAAGCTCGCTAGCTTTTTGTTCGATTTTTTCGCTAGCTTGTGAGATATTGTTTTCTACGCCCTCTATGCTTTGTTTCACAGCTTCTACTGCCGCGCTAGCGTTGTTTTCAACTGCTTCTGAAATTTTTTCTGCTCCACTTTGCAAAGCATTAGCTGCGTTATCAAACGAAGGTTTTACATTTAAGCTATTTGCCTTTGGTGCGCTTGGCACGGCTGGAACGGCGTTTTTAGGCGCTTCGCTTTGTTTTTGTTCTACTTTGACGCGGTCGATTACTGATGATTTTGCGTCTTGTTGATAAAAATATGCCAAAGCAAGAGTGTTTGCCACAAATAAAATTCCCATAAACGCTGTAAATTTAGCCAAAAATCCAGCAGGTCCCTTTGCGCCAAATAGACTTTCGTTGCTTCCGCTATATGCGCCAAGACCGATAGATGAGCTTTTTTGTAACAACACGGCGATTGTTATTACGATAGCAAAAATTACTTGTAAAACCAAAAATAAAGTAGTCACAATATTAACCTTTGAAAAAAATTGAATTTGGCATTATAATGAAAAAAATATAAATTTTAAGTTAAGGGCGCCAAATTTGCGCCCTAAATTTTAATCCCTGTTTGCAAAACCAAGGATATTTAGAAGTGACATAAAAAGGTTGTAGATATTTAGATACATACCCACAGCTGCCATGATTGGCGAAGTATAGACGCCGTTGATGATATTTTTGGTATCATAAATGATATAAGACGAAAACAAAAGCGCACTAAAACAAGAAGTTCCCAAGCTTACAAGCGAACTTTTGAAGAAAAAGTAGTTCAAAAATCCGATGATAATCACTGCGATTAGCGAGATAAATAGCGGTTTGCCCCAGCTATCGACATTGACTTTTGAGTTCATCGCATACACAGTAAGTGCGCCAAATGTAACCGCAGTAGCCACGAAAGCTTGCGTTACCACGCCGCCCATACCAGCACCGATATAAAGCGATAAAACCTTACCTAGCGTAAGACCTGTGATAAATGTAAAGGCAAAAAGCAAAACCAATGCAAGGCTGTTAGCTCCGCGATTGACGGCGAATTGCATTGCAAAAATCAAACCAATCATCAAAATAAAATATAGCAACGGATTTAGTCCCATTGCTACGCCTGTGCTCATCGCTACATACGCACCAGCGGCGGCTGCGACCATAGAAGCTGTTAAAAGAGCATAAGTTTCTTTGATGAGTTTGCTAACTCTGCCTTGCTCTAATGGCGCATCGTAGCTCGCGTCGTATTCGCTAGTAAGATGATTTCTATCGTAAAGACTCATTTTCTCTCCTTTTTTTAATTTTGGGTAGGGAGTTTAGCAAAATTTTACCAAATATATAATAAATAGCTAAAATTTTTTCTATTTAAAAAAGCAATATATAATCAGCCGTTTTTTAAAAAGGAGAGAATTTTGGCTGAACAACTAATCAATGGTGCAATTAAATTTATGGAAGAAAACTACGCCGAGCACGCCGAGCTTTTTAGCTCTTTGGCAAATACGCAGACCCCACACACGCTTTTTATCGGGTGTTCGGATTCGCGCGTGGTGCCAGGGCTCATAACTTCGACAAAACCGGGCGAAATGTTTGTAGTGCGAAATATCGCAAACATCGTCCCACCATATCGCGTTAGTGATGATTTCGTCGCTACCACAGCGGCTATCGAATACGCGCTGTATGCCTTAGGGATCAAACAAATCATCGTTTGCGGACACAGCAATTGTGGCGGTTGCGCGGCGCTGTTTTATGACGAGGCAAAACTACAAAAAACCCCAAATGTGAAAAAATGGATAAATTTGATGTCTGGGGTAAAAGATCAAATTTCAAAGCACTGCGCCAACGATAAAGCTAAAAGAGAGTGGCTAGCCGAACGCCTAAATATCGTAAATTCGATACGAAATCTGCTAAGCTACCCAAATGTCAAAGATGGTTATATGGCAGGAGAGATTAAAATTTTTGGCTGGCACTATATCATCGAAACGGGCGAAATTTTCAACTACGACCCGCACAATGACCATTTTGCGCTATTAAACAAGGATTATGACTATGAAAAAATTTCTCATCAGCTTTTTGATTAGTGCGCTTTGCCTAAATTTTATCTACGCAGAAGCGAATAAAAGCGACCAAAATTTAACCGAGCAAAATTCGAGCCAAAGCGCAGTTCCTGCGCCAAATTTAGAAGAGAAAAAAAAGGAAGTCGAAGAGTTTTTGAGCGAGGTTTCAGGGGGCGATGCGAACAAAAGCGAAGTCTATGATATGATCGTAAATAAGGTCGCACAAAACGAACTTAACGCAAACGAAACAAATGGCGCAAATTCCTTTTATCGCGTGGTAAATGAGATCAAAGAGATAAATAAAAAAATCCTTGCTATCTCGCCAAAAGGCGAAGCCAACGCCACAGATAGCTCGCTAAAAACTCTCAAAGAAAACAAAGCAAGGCTTTTAGAGAGCGTTCCTATGGCGATTACGAATAATACGCTAAGTAGGGAAGGGCTTTTAAAATACGCTGAGATTAAGAAAAATATCGAGGATACGCTGGCGAAATTTGCGAAAAAGCAAAATTCGATTGAGTATGTAAGCGCAGCAGTTAGTGCCGATAGAATGGCGCTTGGGGATATTTTTTATCAAGAAATTTTAAAACTTGATAATCTTTTTGTAAATGGTGCTAGCAAAGATGAGCTAAAAATGAGCTTAGAGGACGCGCTTAGCAGGATTTCGGAGTATTCACTAGATAAAACTTCCAAGCTAAAAGAAGCCCTAAAATCGCAAGAAGATGCCGAAAATTTCGTGGCTAAATTTAGCGAGCTTAAAAATGATAAAGCAACTTACGAGGAAATTTTATCCTATTTGCACTCAAATGCCGATTTACTCGCGTCTAGCGTGATTTTTACTAGCCTAAATTTCAAATCCGCAATTGATAGCATAAATGAAATTTCCCCTATCAAAGATAGACGCATAAATTTCGGCAAAATCGTGCTAATTAGCGCGATAATGCTCTTTTTCTACTCACTTCGCAGGGTGTTAGCGAATTTGATTTATTTCGTCTTTAAAATCATAAATCGCTCCACAGCCATTGATAAAGAAACCATAAAAGAGCAGGTCGTAGCCACGATAAAACGCCCGCTTGGCGTGCTTTTGATAGCGTATTCGATAGATATTTCGCTGGTGATATTTTTCTATCCAGCCCCTGTGCCGATAAGGTTTGCTAGCATTTTGTCGATAATCTATGTCGTTTTGTGGGCGTGGGTCATCATCGAAATCATCGACGGATACGGCATAATCGTGCTAGGAAATATCGCTAAAAAGGGCGTTAGAAAAGATGTTATAAATTTGGTTATCAAAATTTTATATATCATCGTAGTAATAATTGCTCTTTTGCTTATTTTAAAACGGCTAGGTTTCGATGTCAGCGCGATACTAGCCTCGCTTGGAATCGGAGGTTTGGCGATTGCGTTTGCGACCAAGGATATTATCGCAAATTTCTTCCAATCAATCATGCTTTTGTTTGATAATTCATTTTCACAAGGCGATCATGTCGTAGTGGGCGACATAGAGGGCACGGTCGTGGAGACTGGGTTTAGAAAAACCACGATTAGAACCTTTGATAATGCCCTTGTTTTCGTGCCAAATGCAAACATTATGGCGCAAAATATCAAAAACTGGAATCGCCGCAAGGTCGGCCGCCATATCAATATCATCGTGGGCGTAACATACTCTGCTAGATCAGAGCAACTCAGGAAGTGTATCGAAGATATCAAAGAAATGCTAAAAGCGCACCCTCGTATCGCTCAATCTGGCGATAGCGCGACAAATTCGCGCGATTTTCGTATGCGCTCGCGCCAAAACATGGTCTCGATCGACGATCTAGCGGGCTATAAAAGCACGATGAATGTAGTGCTCGATAGCTTCGGCGATAGCTCGGTAAATATCCTAGTGTATTGCTTCACAAAAACCGTTATGAGAGATGATTATTTGCAGATTAAAGAGGATATTTTGTTTAAAATCATGCAGATTGTCGAGAACAACGGGCTAGAATTTGCCTTCCCGTCGCAGAGCTTGTATGTTGAAAAATTACCAAAATTTGATTATGATAACCCGAAATTTAGTGAAGGAGGAGATGATGAGAGAGTTTGACGAAGACTTCGAAGAATACGAGGATTTGGACGATTACGATGAGGATATAATCGAGGGCGAAGAGGGCTATAACTACGCTTATGACGAGGACGATTATAGCTATGATGATGGCGAGGGGTTAAACTACAACAACATCGACGGAGATGATTACTAATGAGAAAAATCGCTTTAATTTGCGCGTTTTGCGCCTGCGTTTTTGGTGCGGAATTTACGCCGATGAAGGTCGCGCCCCAAAAGGCAGAACAAATCATGCAAGATTTGCATAAATCGCTCGAAGCTTGCAAAGACGGCGCGCGCATAAAGGCTTTGAGCAAGGAGCTTGAAAAGGCGCTATTTCCGCTAGAAGACCTTGATTTTGCGCACGAATACGACCCAGCTCAAATCGACGAGCTTCGCAGGATCGATCGCGAAAACAAGGCATTTTTGACCAAATTTGCGATAACTTCTAGTTGCAAACTAGCGGATTTGTAAATTTGAAATCTCTAAATTCGCTAGAATTTAGAGATTTTGTTATATATTTTTAAAATTTCTTATTGAATTTGGAGCATAAATGGAAAAACAAATTGATTGGCTTGATGAAAAATTAAGCGACAATTCTATTTTTGAAATCGAGAGAGAGAGAGAGAGAGTAGCTGGCTTCGATTATGACGCGCTTAGAATTCGGTTAAGCGGTGAGCTAGAAATAGCAATAACTGAATTAAACGAATTAAAAGATAAACTATCGCAAGGCGATAGTGCAAAGTTGCTCGAACTTTGCAAAGAAAATGCAATCAATACAATCACTTCACAATTTGGACTTGCTAGTCTTGTAATATCCAGCAAAGACGGCGGTAGCGTAACAACAACCCATAATTTCAAACAAGGTATAACGGCAAACGACGAAGATAGAAAAAAATACGAAGAATGGGAAAACAATAAAGAAAAGATATGGAGCAAAAAAGGTAAAGGTTTGCGAAAAGATAGGGGTTACGATAATGGTTTAGATAAAATGAAAAACGAACTATTTGCAAATAACGATACGATTGATTGCGAGTATGGAAGCGGTAAAATTTCGAGAAACGATACAAATATCGACCATATTGTCTCAGCTCACGAAATAGAATTTGACCCAGCACTAAATTTATATATGACACCAGAGCAAAGAGCCAAAATAGCTACAAACAAGATAAATCTAGCTGCCGTAAAAAATAGCCCAAATCAGTCAAAAGGCAATAAAAAAATGAAAGATTGGATAAAACAAAAACGAAATGATGACGGCAAAACAAACGCGGAACACTTTGGCTTGGATGAAAAGGTTGCACTCGAAAAAGATAAAGAGGCTCGTAAATTCGTAAATATGGAAAAATTCAAAGCCCAAGTCAAAAAAGACGGAAAAGAACTTGCTATAACAGGTGGAAAAGATGCTGTTAAAATGGCTGTGTATTCTGTGTTTGCGCTCATACTTAGGGAATTTATCGAAGCTACAATCGATGAAATAAAAATAACGCTTAAAAATTTTGGCGATGAGAGTTTTTCTGAAATTTCGAAGCGTTTCAAAACTCGTCTTGGCGAAATTTGGGAAAATATCAAAGCCAAATGGAAAGATATATTAAAAGGCTCACTTGAAGGTGCTATAACGGCATTTTTTTCAAATTTGCTAGTCTTTGCAATCAATCTCGTTACTACAACGCTCAAAAAAATAGTCAGCATAATTAGAGCCGGTTTTGTTTCGCTAGTTCAGGCTATTAAAATGATAGTAAATCCGCCAGAAAATGTAGATAAAGACGATGTTTATTATGAAGCTTTTAAAATTTTGATTACAGGCATTATAGGCGGGGCTTCGCTTGGGCTTTCTGCTGGGATCGACTCGCTTTTAGCAAGTGTGCCGGGGCTAAATGCCATAATGGCTCTGCCTTTGCCTTTTTCGGAGCATGGCACAGTAGGTAGTGCCCTTTCGGTAACAATAAGTGCGTTACTTGGCGGACTTTTAACTACTATCGTGCTTTATTATATGGATAAATTTCGTTCAAACGCTAAACAATCAAAACTCAAATTTCAGTTAATGGCAAAAAGTGGTGAAGTGGTTCAGCTTAGCATAGCACAAAGCTGGTTTGTCTTAGGCGATGGGTATAAGACGCTATTAGATAGCACACTTCACTCCAAGCAAACACTTGAAACAGCCAAAGAAAGGATAAGACAAAGCGACGAAAAAACTTCAAATAAAATAAAATCAAATTTTGATGAGATTAATAATGCTCTTAGTGAGTTAGAAAATTTATAAATAAGGATAAAAAATGGAAAACAACAAAGCGGTTACTATAATAGAACAGGCTATAAAAAACGGGGTAAGCAATGATGAGATACAAGCCAAAGTTAATGAATTTATAGAGCAAAATATCTTTGCAAAATTGCATAATATAGATGAAAAATTAGATGAAATTCGTTCTTTATCTAGGCGCAGTAAAGATACCGGTGGGTTTTTTAGATTTATTGGAAATAAAGCTACATTTGGCATAATGGATGATGGTAGTAAAAAAAGAGACGAGTTACTTGCTGATATGAACGAGCTAAATGCAGAAGCAACTCGCGAGTTAGCCAATATAGTGCAAAGCTCTATTGGGCTTACTTGTGGTTCTATAAAATATACAGAGTATATGATAGATACAATGGGCGGTATGCTAACTGATGGTTTTACGACGCGCGATGGTAGAATTTTAGAACTCAGCGAACAATCTAAACAAAGCGTTATAAGTATCATTGAGAGTAGCAAGAAACATGTTGCTAGATTAAAAGCTAATGAAGAAAAAATTGAGGATACAAGAAAACAAGTGTTTCAAAATTCAAAACGCCTTGATGAAAAAGATATGCTTGATGATAAACAGAGTAAAGATATAAGAGCAAATGCCATAAATATCAGCTCAAATAAAACAAGACTTGATGAAAAAGATAGCCTAGACACCGAACAAAGCAGGCAAATAGCCAAGCTCGAAAGCGAAATATCTAAGCTTAAAAACAATGGTTTGATAAGCATAGTTTCGTTAATTGTTTCAGTTTTAGCTCTTGGTATTGCGATTTTTATGCTTCTAGGCGGTAAAATTTAAAATTTTAGTTTGATTGAAAAAATTTAAATTTTCAAAATTTAGCCTAATTTTTAAAAATTTTATTTTTTTCCAAACCTCACCACCTTGGGATTTGCAAAATTTTCACCACAGAATTTGCGCTTAAATTTTGCTCTGCGATTAGAAGGGCAGAATTTGGGCCAAAATTATTCAAAATCGCGCTAGATCCTTGCTTTTTACCCGCAGTAGAGATAAAAATTTGCCCATTTTGGACGCTGATATCGCCAAGTGCAAACTCCAAAAACGGCGATTTTTTCGCATAATCGTTGCTTAAAATCGCGCTACTCTCGCACCCGTCATCAAGCCCAAATTTCGCGCTCAAAAACGCACGCAAAAACAAAAACCCAGTAACAATGCTAGAAAGCGGAAATCCAGGCAGCGCGAAGATAAATTTCTCGCCAAATTTGGCGATTTTTACATGGCGCCCCGGTTTTATGGCGATTTTATCGACTAGGATTTCGAAATTCTCCCTCACCAAAGCCTTCATAAAATCATAATCCCCCATGCTCACTCCGCCACTTGTAATTACGATATCAGCGCGCGTGAGTGCGCCAAAGAGCGCGCTTTTTAGGGCGTCTTTATCGTCGCTGATGATTTGCTCGCTCACCACTTCAAACCCCATTGCACGCGCCAAATTTAAAAGCGCGAAGTTGTTTGAGCTATAAATTTGCGCCTCGTTTTCTAAGCTCTCGCCCGGGCGTTTGATTTCGCTTCCAGTGGCGATTATAGCGACTTTTGGGCGCGCAAACACTGCCACACTAGCCATGCCAAGCTCAGCCAAAAGCGCAATGCTTGCAAAATTTAGCCGTGAGTTTGCGCTTAGTAAAACCTCGCCCTTTTCGTAGCTCTCACCGATTTTTCGCACGGCAAAGCCAGCAGGCACAGGATTGTCGATTATGATTTCATCGTCGCAGACACTGACATTTTCCACAGGCACGAGAGTATCCGCACCCTCCGCCATAATCGCTCCTGTGAAGGTTTTGACGCACTCGCCAGATTTCGGGGAAGACATTGGCATGCTTCCAGCAGGAGTTTGCGAGATGACCTTAAATTTCGCCCCGCACGCCAAATTTGCGCTATTTAGTGCGTATCCGTCCATGGAGGCGGTAGGGTGCGCTGGCTTGGCAAATGGTGCGCGAATTTCATCGGCTAAAATTCTCCCCAAAGCCTCGTTTAGGGGCAAAATTTCGCTCTTTTTCTCGGGCGCGACGCTGGCTTTAAACCTCGCAACCGCGCTTTGCAAACTCTCAAACTGCATCGGTGGCTCCTAGCAAATTTTTAATCTCTTCTGTGCTTATGATTTTTGAGTTGTATTTGACGACGAAATTCTCGCCGTTTTCGTAAATTTCGACAATCCCAGCCTGTCCGCTAATGGCGCTAAAATCGAAATTTAGTGCTTTATCAAAATATAAATTTTTAAAAATTTTCGGATTTGGCAGTGATAAAATCATCGCAAACCACACCGCCCCAAGCACTGCCACGACTAGCCCGATACCCAAAATACCGACCCAGCCATACGCCACTCCGCCACACACGCCCCCGATAAAACTGCCAAAAAACCCAAACGAAGTGAAAATTCCAAGTGCTTCGCCGCGGTTTGCGGTTTTGGCGAATTTCGACGCAAGGCTCTGCATAATGGGCTCGTGCGCGTTAAATCCGGCGAAAAATATAATCACGCCAAAAATAAAAAAATAAGGGTTGTTTGCAAAAGCAAAAATCAAATACGAAACAATAAAAAATAAAATTCCAAGAAGCAAAATTTGCTTTGAAAGTCCGCGTTTTTCGCCAATTGCGCCACTTGCGCCCATAGCCAAAAAGCCAAAAATCATAGCTATGCCATAGACTTTGATAAATTCGTCTTGCGCAAAGCCAAATTTAGAGTGAAGCATTATGGGGATTAGGAAAAATGCGGTCGTCATAAAGGCTTTTTGGAAAAAATTGCTTAAATTTAGCAAGGATAAATTTTTATCTCGCAAAAGCGCGAGTGAGGATTTTTTGGGCATTTTGGAGCGAATTTTGGGTTCAGCTGGCACGAGAGAAAAAAGCAAAATCAGGCAAAAAATCGTCAAAATGACACTTAGCCAAAAAAGGCTTGCCAGCCCAAATTTCGCGCTCAAAACCGGGCTTAAAATCATCGCCGCGCCAAAGGCACAGCCTATCATCGCGCCCATTATCGCCATTGCCTTGCCTCTGTTTTCTTCCGTGGTAAAATCGCTAATCAGCGCCGTAGCCACAGCTCCGATAGCCCCACAACCCTGCACAAATCGCCCCAAAATCATAGTGTAAATGTCGCTAGCAAAGGCGCAAAACACAGATCCTGCGATAAAAATCACAAGTCCGATTGCGATAGTGTTTTTGCGCCCGATTTTATCGCTAAGCGCGCCAAATGGGGTCTGCAAGAGCATTTGCATAATCGCATACACGCCGATTAAAACGCCGACTAGTTTTTCATTGGCACCGCGAAGCTCCAAAGCATAGTAGCTAAGCACCGGAAGCAGGATAAAAAGCCCAAAAAAGCGGGTCGCTGCGATAAAACTAAGTGGCAAAATTGTATTTAACATCGAAAGCCTTAAAGATTATTTTTGTCCGTGATTGTAGCTAAAATTTTGTCAAATTTGGATAAAATAAGCGTTTTTACGCAAGGATTTGATATGAAAATTTTAGTAGCCACTGGCAACAAAGATAAGCTCAACGAGATTAGAGAATTTTTCAAAAATGACGAAATTTACGGGCTTGGCGAGGTTTTGGAGCCTTTTGAAATCATTGAAGACGGCAAGAGTTTCAAAGAAAATGCGCTGATAAAGGTGCGCGCGGTCTATGAGAGGCTACTAGCGCGAGACCTGCACCGCGAATATCTCGTGATGAGCGATGATAGCGGGATTTGCGTGGATATTTTAGGTGGCGCGCCTGGGATTTATTCGGCCAGATTTAGTGGCGAGGGCGCGACGGACGCTAGCAATCGCGCGAAACTAGCTAGCGAGCTAATCGCGCGTGGCGTGCATAGCTCAGGGGCGCACTATGTGGCTGCAATCGCGCTGAAATCGCACTTTGGTGAATACTGCACGCACGGATTTATGCACGGCGAAGTGATTTGCGAAGAGCGCGGGGAAAATGGGTTTGGGTATGATTTTATGTTTATTCCGCGTCGCTACGAAGAGCTTGGAGATGGCGATTTGGGCAAAACCATAGGCGAGCTTCCAGCGCGGATTAAGGGCGAAATTTCGCACCGCTCACGAGGTTTGAGCTTGATGAAAATTTTGATAAACTCTTTTAAAAACATCTGATTTATAAAATTTAAAATTTCAGTATCACAGATACTGACCGAGATTTTATAAAAGGATTAAATTTGGAAAACAGAAATTTCAAAAACGATATTTTTAATAAAAATAAGAATTTGAGGGATTATGACAAAGAACCGATTGAATTATACGATTATGAAGTTTTACATAATGCTGTCATTTTGCTTGTCCCATTTTTATTTGGCGTTTCTATACCAACAAATATCAATGCAATATTTGATAACGAAGACATTATTGATATAATTTTTGTAAATGCAATAATATTTGGTATGGTATTGTTGATTTTTCTTGCTGTATTTATATTTAATAAACCTTCTAAGAATAAAATTTTAATAAAAAATTCCGTTGTTGAATTTTATGAAAAAACTATTTTTTTTAATAATTCAGAATTAAAAAGAATTGTGGAATTAAAAGATATTAAAGAAAATATTTATAAGCCTTTTACTGTTTATTCTATACGCAATGAAAATTATAAAGTAAAATTTGGTATTTTTGCTATATGTGCTCTGATTATGTCTATTAGTATGTCTTTTTTGTGGTTTTTAGGATTTTTAATATTTGGCTTGTTTGGCTTTATATTGGCAAATTTTATTCTTTATATAATCATTGGTAAAAAAGGTGATAGATTTTTTACAATCTTTCCAAAAATAGCACTATCTGAGCCATATTTTATACCGTATAGTGCTGGTAATTTTTTACCACAATACTATTCTTTAATAATTTGTAACCACAGTAAATATAGCGAAGTTAAAGAATATTTTTTAAATTTACACAACATAAACATTGATAATGTTGAAAAAATCTATTTTTAAAGGAGATTGCTATGAGTAATTCAAGCAAAAGAGTGTCAAAAGCAGAAGTTGAGCTAAACAAAGCAGAAGCTAGACTTTTAACAAAGAAAAACTTTGAGTTTTTTGTGTTGTGTCGCTTGCAAATTCGCCATAAATAAAATTCTTTCTAAATTTTAAATTTTTAAGCTAAATTTCATTGACAAAATTTTAAAAATTATATATAATCAAGTTTCCTTTTTCAATCCACATCATTTATCGGAGCGTAGCGCAGTCTGGTAGCGCATCTGGTTTGGGACCAGAGGGTCGAAGGTTCGAATCCTTTCGCTCCGACCATTGTGGTGAGTTTAGCTCAGTTGGTTAGAGCATCAGATTGTGGTCCTGAGGGTCGTGGGTTCGATTCCCACAATTCACCCCACTTTCGCGCTCGTAGCTCAATTGGATAGAGCAACAGACTTCGGATCTGTAGGTTGAAGGTTCGACTCCTTTCGGGCGTACCACTGATTTGTTTTTTATGCGCTCATAGCTCAGCTGGATAGAGCAACGGCCTTCTAAGCCGTAGGCCTCAGGTTCGAATCCTGATGGGCGTACCATTTAAGCTAGCATTAAGAGCTTTTGGCTATAATGCGCTTTCTTTTTTGCGGATGTGGTGAAATTGGCAGACACGCCAGACTTAGGATCTGGTGCTTTACGGCGTGAAGGTTCAAGTCCTTTCATCCGCACCATTTAATACTCGTTCCGGATTAGCTCAGCGGTAGAGTAGGCGGCTGTTAACCGCTTGGTCGCTGGTTCGAATCCAGCATCCGGAGCCACTTTATCTTATGAAATCCCCATTTTATCGTAGTTTGTGAAGTTTAAGGAAACTAATTGACCCCTAATTTGACCCTTTTAAAAAATTTATTTCCGCTCACGCATAATATTATTAAAATTTGCATTTAAAATTTGGATAAGAAATAAAATTGAAATACTTGAAGCTAAGGCTTGATTAAATGGTGGTCCCGATTGGACTCGAACCAACGACTTCCACCATGTCAAGGTGACACTCTACCAACTGAGTTACGGGGCCAAAAATAAGAGTTTGCATTATAGCAAAAAAAGCTAATATAAAATTTAAAAAATGTAAAATTTAAACAAATTTGCCAAAATTTTTAAATTTTGTGCCAAATTTTGCGCCAAATTTTCCAAATTTAGCGCAAAAACTCATTTGCATACGCTCGCACGCTTCGGTCGATTTCGATTAGGGCATGCGCGTCTGGCGTGTTTGGCGAGTGAAATTTCTCTACCGATTTTAGCACTACGCGCGAAATATCGCTAAATCTCGCCCGCCCTTCTAAAAACGCATAAACGCCAACTTCGTTTGCCGCATTTATCACCACGCCAAAATTCGGATTATCCAAAAGCGCGTCTTTGAGCCCAAAAATAGGGTATTTTAGCGTGTCGATTGGAGCGAATTTGATCGGTCTTAAATCCAGCAAATTCACGGGCTTTACGATTTGCTCGCTAATCGCGCCCTCTAAAACCGCGTGCGCTATGGCTAGGCGCATGTCAGTCTCACTAATGTGCGCTGTGGTCGAGCCATCTATAAACTCGACTAGGGCGTGGATTTGCGATGTGCGCTCGATCACGGCGTCGATATTTTTCGTGCCGTATAGCCAAAACGCCTCGATTACCTCGAAAAGCTTGTTTGCCATGCTTGCGCTATCTATTGTGATTTTTGCGCCCATTTGCCAGTTTGGGTGCCTTAGCGCGTCTTTGGCACTCACACTTCCAAGCTCGGTTAGTGGGGTATCGTAAAACGCCCCACCGCTGGCTGTTATGATTAGCCTAGAAATAGGGGTTTTTGCGTTTTGGATTAGAAATTTTAGCCCGAAATGCTCGCTGTCAATGGCGTGAATTTTTGAAATATCAAGGAATTTCCCGCCCACGACTAGGCTTTCTTTATTTGCTAGGCATAGCGTTTTGCCAAGTTCTTGCGTTTTTAGGCTAGGGAGCATGCCAGCAAAGCCCACTAGGGCATTTACGACGGTGCTAGATTTGCACTCTTCGAGCATTGCCAAAATCCCCTCCATACCGACAAAAACCTTGTCGTGTTTGACGGCTGATTTTAGGCTCTCTTCGCCGATAGCGACGAATTTAGGGTGAAATTTAGCAATCTGCTCGTTTAGCAAACTCACATTTTTCCCGCACGCCAAAGCCTCGATTAAAATTCCCTTTTTGTGCGCGATATCTAGGGTGTTTGTGCCAATCGAGCCGGTGGAGCCTAGCACTACCATGAATACACGACCACCATAGCCACTGCGCCAAACATATACCCGTCAATGCGGTCTAGCACGCCGCCGTGTCCTGGGAATAAGCTGCCGCTGTCTTTGACGCCTGCGCTTCGTTTGAGATAGCTTTCAAACAGATCGCCAAAAATGCCAAAAATTACGATAACTATGGTTTTGCATAAAATTTCAAGCGGCGGCAGGTTTGTGAAAATACGCGCGTAAATGAAGCTTGTGATAAATGCAAAAATAATTCCGCCGATAATGCCTTCAATGGTTTTGTTTGGCGAGCTAGGGCTAAATGGGGTTTTGCCAAAGCTTTTGCCAGCGAAATACGCACCGCTATCGCAGGCGATTATGGTGATGATAAGCCAGACGAAGTGGAAAATCCCCAAATCATCATAAACCGCCCACATTAGGCAAATCGGAGCGAAAGGATAGATAAAAGGCAGGATAATTTTCGCGTTTTCAAGCTTTTTAAAAGCCACAATCGAAGCCGCCACGACTACCGAGGCGATACAGACTTTAACCGCGCTGATAAATGGCTCGTCGTCTTGGGCAAACGGAATTAGCGCGAAAAATGCGAGCGCAAGGGCTAGCCATTTAAGGCTGACATTTTTTAGCCCATAGAGCTTGTAGCTCTCCAAAAGCCCTATGCTAAGCATTATGGCAAATACGAAAAAGTTGATAAATCTGCTATTTATCAGGATTAAAACAGAAAAAACGGCGAGCAAAATTCCGCCAGTTACTAATCTTTGTTTCATAAAATTTCCTTAGATTTGATTTCGCGAGATTATATAAAATTTCGCCTTATCACGGCTTTAAAACGCCGATAGTTTTATAATCCACATAATGCACAAACGAGCCTTTTACGGGGCTTACATTTAGGCGTTTGGTGTAATCAACGAGGTAGTTTCCAGCCTCTTTGACGCTAAAATTTACGCAAATTTTAGCAGCAAAATTTGCGATTTCTTCGCTTAAATTTTGTTTGTTTGTTCTCACGATGACATGCGCGCTAGCTCGGTCTTTTAGGTGAAACCAAAAGTCGTTTTTGGCGCTGTTTTTTAGCAAAAATTCGTTGCCTTTTTCATTTTTGCCCACACTGATTTTAAACTCGCCGATATAAAAGCTCTGCACGAATTCGGCGTTTTTTTCCTTCAAATTCGCGCTAATTCGCTTTTTGGGGAGCAAAATTTCAAGCTCTTCGACGCTTTTTGCGTTTGCGATTAAATTTTTCAAATTTTCGTAAAATTCAATTTTTTCGTTTAAATTTGCGATTTGGATATGCGAATTTGCGGCTTTTTGGCGCAATTTTTTTGCTTCGTTAAAAAATTCGTTCATTGCGATTTTTGGCGGATTTTCTAGGTGAAATTCCACGCTTTCGCCGTTTTCGTCATTTAGGCAAAATTCCCTTTGCCAGTCGCTTAAATTATACAAATTCGCCGATAATACCTGCCCGAGATTCGCCAAATTTTCGGCTTTTGATAAAAGTTCGCTCTCTTTTGGCACGGCATTTAAATTTGCATGCAAAATTTCGATTTTTTTATCAATTTGGGTTAATTTTGAATTTCGAATTTGGGCCAAATTTGCCAAATT